>CAXTPM010000127.1:0-10818 GCA_964245865.1 uncultured Fimbriiglobus sp.
GGGTGGCGGTAGATCGCCTCGCGCCCCAGAAACCGCCGCAGCACCGCCGCCCGCCCGGCGCGGTACTCGGCGTCCGGCACGTGCGCATACTCGGCGCGGATGTCGGCGGCGTAGCGGGCGTAGCGGCCCTCGGCGCCCCCCAGAATCGCAAGGTCGGCGTCCACGAGTGCCACCCCGGCCGCGTCGAGCGGGTCCACTTCCGCCCTGTGGTCCGTCAGCAGAATCAGCCGCGCGACTTCCTCAATGACCCCCGGCGGCACTTCAATCTCCGCGAGCGACCGGCGGGCCAACTCGGCGCTCCGCTGTTCGTTGTCGGGCCGCGTCGGGTCGTAGACCGCGTCGTGGAACCACGCGGCGAGCAGTACGGCGGTGGGGTCGGTGCCCGGCGGGGCCAGGCGCCCCGCCACGCGCAGCACCTCGCTAATGTGTTCGAGGGTGTGGTACGCCCGGTGCGGCTCGGCGTAGGCCCGCACCAACTGGTCGAACGGGCCGTACAATGCGCCCGGCGGCGCGGCGAACGCGGCGACTAGCCGAGACCACGAGCGTTCGAGCGCGACCAGTCGTTCGGGGGAGGCCATGCGTAACCGGCTCTCGGAGGGGGAATTGGTTGGCCGCGTCTCGCCGTCGCGCTGGGCGGGGATCGCCTCGGCGCTGTGCGTGTCGGTCGGCGTCGGACTAGTGGGGGTGAGCGACCGGCTCGCGCGCCTGGTCGCCGCGCCGCCCGCCGTGCCCGGAGCCGCCGCGCCCGAGCCGCCGATTGGTTTACCGAGCGGCAACCCCGTCGTCCGCCGCAATTGCGCTGCCACGATCGCCGCACTCGTGCCGCCGGGCCTCGCCCCAGCCGAACTGCTCGTGCGCCGGGCCGGGGAGTCGGCCACCCTCGCTATGAGCGAGCGCGCCCCCGGCGAGTGGGCCGGCACGCTGCCCGAACACTGGACCGCGTCGGATTGCGAGTACGCCGTGCGCGCCGGGCCGGGTCGGTCGGTGGCCACCGGCTGGCGCGCGGTGCGGGTCGCCGACACCGGCGAACTGGTCGCGGTGCGGGTGACGGGCGGCGACTCGGCGGCGGACTCGCTCGAAGGCTTGCGCGCCGTCGCCGGCACCCGCCTGCACTTCCGCGTCGAGGCGACCGGCCCCGTCGAGGAGTGCGTGGTGCGCCTCCGAGTGCCCGGCCGCAGCGCCGCCGTGGTGGCCCTGGCGCGTGACGGGTCGGCGTGGGCCGGCACCGTGGTTGCGCCCGAAGTCGGCGAGGAGACCGCCGCGCCGCTCTCGCTGGTCCTCGTCACGCAGCACGGCCACGAGGCCGAGACCGCCGGGCTACTGGCCGTGGCGCCCGACCGCCCGCCGGAACTGCTCGCGCTCGCCGGGGTGCTGCCGAACCCGATCCGACTGAGGCCCGGCGCCCCGCTGGCCGTCGAACTGGCGGCGCGCGACGACGCGGCGATCACCGCGCTCGCCGCCGAGTGGACCCGGCCGGGGGCCGGCCCGCCCGTCACGACACCGCTTGCTGGGTTGGCGCTACCGCGGCGCGAGTTCCGCGCCCCGCTCTCACTCCGGCCCCCCTCGCCCGAGCCGGGGCCGTGGCTGGTGCGCCTCGCGCTGAGCGACCGGCTCGGGGCACGGACACTCGTGCCCAGGGCCGGGCCGCTCTCAGTCGAGGTGGACCCCGCCGCGCCACCCCTGGCGACCCAGCAGCGCGAGACCGAGGCGAGGCTGGTCGCCGAGACCCTGGCCGAACTCCGCGCGGAGTTCGCCCCCGCCGAGGCCGACGCCCGCGCCCTGGCACACGCCCCCGACCCCGCCCGGCGCCGGCTGCTGGGCGACCGGCTCACCGCCCAGGCGCGGACCCTCGCCGCCGCCGACGCGCGCCTGAGTTCCGACGCCGCCCTGGGTGCCGTGCGCCCCGGCCCGCTGGCCGTGCGGGCGCTCGACCTGCGCCGCGCAGCACTCGCCGGGGACGCGGCCGGCATTCTGGGCGCCCTCGAAGCGTACCGCGCCGACTTCGCCCGGCGCGAGGCGATCCAGGCGTCGGTCGCCGCCGGCCGGCTGACACTCGAACGCCTGGCCGGGGTTGCCGCACTCCCCGCCGACGCGCGGCGCGGGGCACTCGAATCCCTGTCGCAGTCCGACCCGTGGCTCGCACGCGCCAAGTCCGCTGATGCGGCGGCGCCGCTCGCGGAGTCGGCAAAGTCGGCGCGCGACCTGGCGGCGCAACTGGCCGAGTGGGTCGCCGCGCGTGACCGGCTCGCCGCGTGGCAGTCGAGGCGCGCCGCCGCGGAGTGCGCCGGGCCGCTCGCGGTGTGGTCCGCCGCGCTCGACTCGGCCCAAGCCGCCGCGAGTTTGGCGGCGACGCGAACCGGGCTGGCCCCGCCCGACGCCGCCCGGCCCCGCCGCGCCGCCGAATCCCTCGCGGCCGGCAACTTGCTGGACGCCTTGGTGGAAGTCGAGCGCGCCGGGGCCGAGGCCGCGCGCCTCGCTGGGCACTTCGAGGCGCAACTCGCCGCGCGGCTCGACCGCAAGGAGGCCGCGCGGCAACTCGGCCGCTGGCGACAACTGATTGCAGTCCCCGGCGACGAACTCGACGCCTGGCGTGCGACCTACCGCCACCTCGCCGGCCTGATGCCCGACGCCGCGCTGCCCCCGGAGCCGCCCGCCGACCCGGCGCAACTCCAGCGGCTGCTCGGACTCGTGCCGTCGCGGGAGACCGACCGGCTCAGAGCCTTGGCCGAAGTCCGCGCCCGCCGCGCCGCGCTCGCCAAAGCCCCGCAGTCGCAACCGAACTGGGACTGGCTGGCGACCACCGAGTTGCCGGGGGCAGCGGGGCCGGCGGCGCGGCTCGACTCGGCTCGGCTCGCCCTGGCCGACTCCACGGGCGACGACCGCCCCGCGCGGCTGCGGCACCTCGCGCGGTGCCTCCAGGCGCTCGAAGACGCCCTCGCCGGCCAGACCCCGGTCGGCGAGCGCCTGGCCACCCTCGCCGCCGAGGTGGGCGCCGGGCCGGGGGCCGAGGGGCGCCGGCGCTTCCGGGCCTGGCGCGCCGAAATCGCGGCGATCCCGAGTCCCGCGCCGCTCACCAAAGCCCACGCGCTGGAGTGCCTGGAGCGCGGCGACCCCGACAGCGCGGCCGGCGAGGCGCTGAACTGGCTCGCAGCCATCGAACTCGGCTGCGAGAACACCGCCGGCCACGTCCGCGCGGTCGCCGGGCTACTCGCGGCCCGACCGGCGGGGGACTTCGCCGCGCCGGCCCGCCTCGCCGCCGACGAACTCGACGGCACCCTCGCCGGAGTCGCCCCCGCCGAGCGCGCCGCCGCGCTCGCCGCCCTCCGCGCCGGCAACCGGCCCGCCGCGCTGGGTGCTCTCGGCGCCTGGGCTGCGGCGCTCGAGAAGTCCGGCGAAGTGCTCGCGTTTGACCCCGCCACCGGCCCGCCGGCGCCGAGCCTGGAGAGCCGCCGCGCCGACTGGCCCGCGACGCGCTTCCAGCCGTCGGCGACCTCGTGCGAGTTGCTGCGCGCCGCCGCCCGGCAGTCCGAGCGGCGGCGCGACCGGCTCGCCGCGGCCGTGGTCGAGGCGCGCCCCACGCCCCTCGACGCCCTCGGCGACCCCTACGCCGGCCGCTCGGCGAGTTGGCTCGACTTCGCCGCGCGCTTCCCCGGCTCGCCGCTGGCGCCGGGGGCGCGGGCGCTCGCTGCCGCCGACGCCGCGGCGGCACTCGGCGAGGCGCTGCGGACGGCCCCGCCCGGCGACGCGCTGGATGAGGCGACGACCCTCATGCGGCTTGAGACGGGGCCGGACCACCCCGCGTTCGCGGCGAACCGGCTGGCGAACCTCGAGCGCGACTGGCGGCGCGCGGCGTCGGCGGCGGGGGCCGACTTCGCTACACGGCTGGCCCCCCTGGCCGGCGCCGCGTCGGGTGAGGCGCGGGCGGAGGTCGCGGCCCTCGGTGCGGCGTGGCGGGAACTCGCCGGGCGCACGAACAAGCCGGGCGGTGAGGCCGAGGCAGCGAAACTCCTGGACCGGATCGGCGGGCAGTCAACCGACGCGGCCCGCAGTGCCGGCCACGGCGAGCGCCTGGCCCGCGTCGGCGGACGGCTGCGCGCGGCACTCGGCGGCGGGGCGGTCGAGTTCAAAGCGCTGGAAGGCGAACTCCGCGCGGCGCTGGCCGAGGGCGTCGGCCCCTAGCCCGGCCGGGTCGTCGGGGTCGGCTTCGGCTTGTCGAGGTCTTTGTTGACCCCGCTCACCGGCGTGGCCGGGCAGCCGGCGAGCAGCGCGAGCGCCAGCGGGGCGAGGGCAGCGAGGCGGAACGGGCGGCGCATGGAATCAGACTCGCGAGAAGTGCGCGGAGCCGGCGTGGGACGAACCCAGGCCGGCGCGGGCAGGCGAACGCTGCGGAGTAAAACTAGCGGGGGGTGGTCGGCGAACCCTTCATACCGCCATCCATGGTCTTGCCACCGTCCATGGTCTTGCTCGGGGTCGTGCCTTTGCTAGTGCTGCTGCTGGTGGTGCTCGACGAGTTAGTGCAGCCGACGGTGGCGGCGGCAAACAACAGAGCGGCGACGAGGCTGATCTTCTTCATGGGAAACTCCGAGGTGCAGGGAGGGTGAGGACTAAGTAGAACAGAAAAGCCCGGCCGGGCGGTGAGGCCGCGGCCGGGCCGGAGGCGATACTAGGGCTTGGTGGTGCTGCTGCTGGTCTTGGTCGTGGTGCCGGTCGAGCTGTTGCTGCAGCCGACGAGGCCGGCGCCGAACGCGAGAACCAGGGCGAGGGTGGCGAGCTTCTTCATGGGGAACTCCGTTAAGTAAGCCGGGGCCGACGGACCCCGGCACACGCTAGAAACTGTCGCGCCGGACAATCCGCCGCGCCGTCCACAGTGCTGATGCGGGCGACCCGCCGTTATTCCCGACCCGGCGCGAGTTTTTTCACAATTCCGGCGAACCTCTTCCAAGTGACGGCCCCGGCGCGGCTTCGGGCACGCCGTTTCCACACCACTCGCCGGCGCCGGGAATAAACCGGCCGGGGCTGCATCCCTACTCGTGTGCCAAGGACCGCGCGATGACATCGGCTGCCCGGAGTGTCGAGGCACTGGTCGGGGCGCACTACGACTCGCTCTACCGCTACGCCTACCGGCTCAGCGGCAGTGCGGCCGACGCCGAAGACCTGACCCAAGACACCTTCGGGACCGCGCTTTTGCGCTACGGCCAGTTGCGCGACCCGAGCCTCGCAAAAGCCTGGCTGTTCCAGATATTGCGGAACAAGTACCTCTTGAGGCTGCGGGGCGAGAAGCGCGCCAAGACCGTGCCGCTCGACTCGGTGGACGACCCCGCCTGCCGCGCCGGGGCCGACCCCGGCGCGGGGGGCGGGGAGGGGGGCGAGTTCCCCGTCGGCCCCGGCGAGCTTCAGGCGGTCTTAAGCGAACTCGACGAGGCGTTCCGCACGCCTTTGATCCTGTACTACTTTGAGGACTTCAGCTACCGCGAGATTGCCGAACAAATGGGCCTGCCCATCGGCACGGTCATGAGCCGGCTGGCGCGGGCGAAAGTCCACTTGCGGAACCGCCTGGCCCCCGCCCATGATGGTGGCGGCAGTGGTGATGGCGGTGGGGCGGGCCGGACTCGGGATCACTCGGAAGCGAAAGGGGGCCGGCCGTGAACTGCGAACTCGCTTCCACACTCATGGCCTTCGCCCGGCCCGGCGAGTTGGGGCCGGAGGACCAGTCGGCCTTCGAGGCGCACCTGGCCGGCTGCCCGGCGTGCGCCGCCGAGTGGGTCCGCCGCGCGGCGTTCGACCGCTCGGTCGGCACCCAGATGCTCGCGGTGGCGCTCCCGGTCGGTGGTCGGCGGCGGGCGGCGGCGCGGGTGCGGCACCTGGCCCGCGTTCGGGCACTCAAGGGGTGGGGCCGCGCGGCCTCGGCGGGACTCGCCGCGGCGGTGCTCCTGGGGTTCGGCGCGGGCGTCTACCACCGCACCCGCCCGGCCCTCGACGCCGAGAGCCTGGTGATGAACGGCGAGCACGTACTCGACTCGCCGGACCAAGTCTTGCAGCAGTTCCTCGCCGAGCACGGCTGGCCCGACGAACTGCCGGGCCGACTCGACGCCTGCAACCTCGTCGGCGTCGGCACCCAGACCGTGCAGGGGCGCCAGGTTCCGGCGATCACCCTCGTGAAGCCCGCCGGCGACAAGCTCGAGCGCTGCGTGATCTACCTGATCGGGCGCGAGCAATTCCAGACCGCCGGCCTCCGGCCCACCGCCGCGAGCCTGTACACCCTCACACCCCTCGCCGACCCGCGCCACCCAGGCCGGAAGTGGGTCGCCGTCCACACTACCCCCGACCTCGCGCCGTTCCGCCGGCCCGATGTCGGGAACGACGGGTGAAGTGGAGAGCGTGGTTCGTGGCGCGTGGTTCGCGGTTCGTAAACAGCCGCAGACAACGCGCCGGGTCCGTTCGGGCTTCAACGAACCACGAACCACGCACCACGAGTTCCCCATGAAGATCGACATCCGCTATTGTGCCATGTGCGGCTACGGGCCGAAGGCCATCAACCTCGCGGCGCTCATTTTGGAGCAGTTCCGGCGCAAGCTGGAGTCCGTGACACTCACACCCGACGCGGGGGGCTGCTTCGAGGTGACGTTCGACTCGGAGCTTTACTACTCGAAGCTCGCCACGGACGAGTTCCCCGACGAGCAGGCAGTGCTCGACGAGTTGGCGGTGCGCCTGGCGGGCCGGAAGGGGTAGCAGATCGTGGACCGTTGGAGGGCGGACCCACACGCGTTTCGCGTCGGCACGCCGTTTCTCGACTCCTGTCCACTCCTCCCTCAAAGGCGGAGGGCCAGGGCGCGTGTCGGCGGAACGGCTTCGCCTCGGGGTCGCTCAGCAGGCGCCACAGTTCGTCTGCGACGGCGTCCCCAGCCGGCTCGTCGTGCTGCCCGACGTCGAGTTCCACCACCAGCCGGGCCTCCAGGCAGACCAGGTCCAGGATGCACGGGCTGAGTTGGGGCTGCCGCCGGAAGCGGAAGCCGGCGAGGTTCCGGCTGCGCAGGTGCCGCCAAGCCGCCGACTCGGCATCAGTCGGGTCACGCCTTGTCGCTCGGGCGAGGTCGCGGTTCGGGGTCTCACGCGTACCGGCTGCTCACGTGCTGGTCTTCAAAGAACGCCGGCAGGTGCCGGTCGATCTGCAAGAGTCCCTTGGGCGTCACCGCCACCCCGTCCCCCGTGGCGCTCAGCCAGCCGTCGTCCGAGAGGCGGCGGATGGCGGGGCCGAACTCCGCGTGGATGTCCGCGCCGAACTTGCGCCGGAAGTAGTCCGCCCCGACCCCGCCGGTCTTCAGTTGCAAGACGAACTCGCGCACCAGCCTTTGGCGGTCGGTGATCGGCAGTGCCCGGCCGACGGGCAGTTCGCCGGCCTCGATCTTGGCCAGGTACGCCTCCCAGGTGTCAACGTTCTGGATGTGGACGCCGTTGACGTGCCCAAAGGAAGCCACGCCGGTGCCGTACATGTCCGCCCCGGTCCAGAGCGCATCCCGGTAGACGAACTGGGCGTTGCGGCCCGACTTCACCACGGTGTAGGCGCTGGAAATCTCGTAGCCCGCCGCGACGAACTCCTGAAACGCGTACTCGACCCACGCCCGCTTCGTCGGCCAGTCCGCGACGCCGAACTCGGGCGCCCCCTCCGCGTCATCGACTAGCTTCAACTGCTTGGAGAAGACGGTGTTGTAGGGGAGTTCCATCTGGTAGACGGTCACCGAGTCGGGGTCCAGCAGGATCGTCTTGCGGACGCACTCCTTCCAGTTGTCCCAGTCTTCGCCGACCATGCCGGCGATGAGGTCGATGTTGACCTGCTCGAACCCCAACTCGCGGCTCCAGGCGAACGCGCGGTGGATTTCGTCTTCGAGGTGCGCCCGGCCGTTGTACTTCAGAATCTCGGGCTTGAAGTTCTCCACGCCCAGGCTCAGGCGGGTGACGCCGAGTTCCTTGAGGGTTTCGAGTTTGTGCCGCTGGAGGGTGCCCGGCTCGGCCTCGAAGGCGACTTCGCGGGCGTCGTCCCAGGGCATAATCGCCTTCAGTTCGGTCATCAGCGTGCGCAACTGCCCGGCACTCAGGTACGAGGGCGTGCCGCCGCCGAAGTAGACGTAGTCGAGCTTGCGGTTCTGGGCACTCGCGGTGGCGGCGAGCATCTCGACCTCGCGGGTGATCGCCCCGAGGTAGCTGGAAATGTCGCCGGCGTTCTTGTCGGTGTAGACGCGGAAGTAGCAGAACTTGCAGCGCTTGCGGCAGAACGGGATGTGCAGGTAGAGGCCGAGCGGCACCCCCGGCTTGCCCGGCGTGTGCAGCGCCGCGAGGGCGTCCGGGGCGTAGTCCGGCTTCCAGAAGCTAAAGGGGGGGTAGTTGGCGATGAAGTAGTTGCCGAGGCCGGTCTTCTCTTGGTCGGTGATGGTCATCGCAACGCCCCTCGCAACTACCCAGTGGTCCGCACGGTCGATTATAGAGGGGGCGGAGCGATCGCGCGGTTCCGGGCCGGACGCCGGGGGGCGCCGGCCGCTACAATGCCGGGGTGTTGATCCGGCGAGCGGGGGAGCGTGATGGCGAAGAAGGCGAAGACCGAGGGCGTGCTGGCCAGGGCAACCCGACTGAAGGCCGAGGCCGACGCGGAGGCCGCGGCCCGGCACGAGGCGCAGGCGGCGATCCTGGCCGCGGAGGAGGCCGAGCGCGCGGCCCAGGAGGCGAAGCGACTGGCCGAGCAGCCGAAGCCGGGGTCCGGGCGCAAGCGCGCGGCGAAAGCGGCGGCGTCCGAGCCGGCCCCCAAGCGGGCGCGCTACGTCCGGGAGGCCAAGCCGGCCGCGCCCGCCTCCCCCGAGCCGGCCGCGCCGTCCCCGGCAGACCCGGCCCCGCCGAAGGGGGCGACCGCCGCGGGCCGGCTGCTGCTCAAGAACGTCAAGCTCGGCCCGAAGGCCGACGCCGGGCCGAACCGCGGGCCGCAGCGCCCCCGCGCCAAGCCGTAGCCCCGGCGCCACCTCCCCGCCGGCCCCGCCGCGCACTAGGTTGACGCTCGTGCCGCCCGAACCGCGCGGGGACCGCCGATGGAAGCCACCGCCGACGCCCTCCTCGCGGCGTGGCAGGCGCTCGCGGCCGACCCGGACTCCGGCGCCGCGTTCGCCGAAGCCGTGCTGCCCGGCCTGCTCGTTCGTCTGGCCGCGCTCAACCCCCGCGCCGACGACGGCGATATTCTCAGCGCCGCCGGCGATGCGGTGCTCGGCCTCATCAAGAACCCGGCGAGCTACGACCCCGCCCGCCGCTCGCTCGCCGGCTACCTGGTGATGTCCGCCCAAGGCGACCTGCGCAACCGCCTCAAGGCCGAGGGCAGGCACCACCGCCGGCGGGCGCCGCTCGATTCCGTCGAACTCGGCCCCGCCGGGCGGAACAGCGAGGAAGGGCGGGGGGACGCGCCGGCGCTCGACGGCCCGGAACTCCGGCCGGTCCTGGCCGCGCTGAGCGGGCCGGAGCGGCGGGTGCTCGAACTCCTGCTCGCCGGCGAGCGGTCCACGGCGGCGTTCGCCGGGGCGCTCGGCCTGGCGGGCCTGCCCCCCGGCGAGCAGGAGGCCGAGGTGAAGCGCGCCAAGGACCGGATCAAGGCCCGCCTGAAGCGGGCAGTCTCCAAGCGAGCGCGGGGGGAGGGCGGCGATGCATGACGCGACGATCGTGACCGCGCGCCGGGCGGGGTCCGACCCGTACTTCCTGGCGTTCGCCCTGGCCGAGTACGCCCGGCGCGAGGGTCTCGACGAGCCGGCGCTGATGGCGCTGCTCGGGGCGACCCCGGAAACCCTCGCCGGCGCGCGGCTGTGCCGGGCGCCCCGCGCCGACCCCGCCGAGTTCCGCGAGGATGTCGCCCGGATCGCCGCGAAGTTCGGCCTCGACCGCGACCTCCTGGCCAAGGCCGCGCGCCACGGCCGGGTGGTCGCCTCCCTGCGCGCCGCGCCGGGTACGCCACCGGCAGTCGAGACGGCCCCGTTCCTCGCGGCGCGGGACAGGGCCGAATGACCGCGCCGCCGGTGTGGGTGGGCGAGTTGGCCGCGCACTTCTGGGCGCTCGCCGGCGACCCGCCCCCGCCGCCGCGCGACCTCGAAGGCGCGATCACCGGCGCGACCCCTCTGAGCGTCGTCGAGCGGCCGGGCCTGTCGCCGTCGGCCGTCGCGGCCTTCCTCGCCCGCCAGGGCGTGCCCGCGCCGGCGCCCAGTCCCGAGCGGCCGCTCTCCGGGGCGCTCTACTGCTGGCGCGGCGCCGGGTTCGTGTTCGTGGACGCCGCCGACCCGCCCGAGGAGCGCCGCTTCTCGCTGGCCCACGAGCTGGCCCACTACCTCGCCGACTACGACGCGGGGCGCCGGCGCGCGGTTCGGGCGTTCGGCCCGGCGGCGCTGGAAGTCCTCGACGGCGCGCGCCCGGCCAGCCCCGACGAACGGCTGCACGCGGTGCTGCGCCGCCGAGCGCTCGCCCCCCACGTCCACCTGATGGCCCGCGACCCCGACGGCCGCACCAGTGCGGGCGAGCGCGAGGCCGAGGAGCGGGCCGACCGGCTCGCGCTCGAGCTGCTCGCCCCGGCGTCGCTGCTTCCCCCCGCGGGCCGCGCCGAGACCGCCGCGCGGCTCGTCGGTGGGTTCGGCCTGCCGGAGTCGGCCGCGGGCCGCTACGCCGTGCTACTCTGTCCCGCCGGGCGCTCCGCCGGGGCGGGCTACGCCGGCTTGGTAAATCTTTCCGTGCCGGCGTCGAACTCCCGCCCAGTGGGCGGAACGAACGGGTAAGGAGGACGACATGACCCCGCCGACCGCCCCA
>CAXTPM010000128.1:0-10806 GCA_964245865.1 uncultured Fimbriiglobus sp.
CCCAACGCCGAGGCGCTGACGGCCGAACTCAGGCTCGGCCCCGGCGACGTTGAACTGCGCGCGGAGCTGCGCGGCCGGGCCGCGCCGTCGCCGCTCGCGGAGTTGCTGGGCCGGTCGGCCCCCGCGCCGGCGCCCGGCGGGGGGCCGGGCGCGTCGGCGCGTCTGGCGCTGCCGCCGGCCGGGTCGCGTGCCGCTCCGCTGGGCCGGCTGCTCGACGCGCTGCACGCGGCGCGCGGGGGACTCGGCGCGCCGCCCTCGGGCTGGCCGATGGGCTGGGCCGACGCGCTCGAGGGGGTGTCGTACTCGGGGGCCGGGAGCCTCGGCGTGCTGCACACCACCCGCCGCCTCGGCGCCGCGGAGGGGGACGCCGCCCTCGCCGCGCTCGCGCCGGGGCTAGCCCAGCTTGCCCCCCCCGCCGGGTTCGAGCGCGCCGGCGCCTCGCGGCTGGCCCTCTCCGCCGGGGGAGTCGCTCGCCTCGACGGCGATCGCTTCGCGGCCTGGGGCGCCGACCGCGCCGCGCTCGCCGGACTCGCCCGGACGGCGGGGGGCGGTCGAGTGGCGCCGGCCGGGGGCGCGCCGCTGCGGGCGACTTACGACTGGGGTGGACCTGCGCCGCTGTCGGCCGAGGTGGGCGCGCGGGGGGCGACCCTCGGCCTGGTGGTTCGCCAGCCGCTGCCCAGCGGGGGGAAAAGTGTTGCGGCCGGGCCGCGCGCCCCGTAAACTGGCGCCCGTCCAACCGAGCCGAACCGGGGCCACCGATGAGCGCGACTGCCGAGCGGGTACTGATCTTCGACACCACCCTCCGGGACGGCGAGCAAAGCCCCGGCTGCAGCATGAACCTGCCCGAGAAGCTCGAGATCGCCCACGCCCTCGCCGGCCTCGGGGTGGACATCATCGAGGCCGGGTTCCCCGTCGCGTCCCCCGGCGACTTCGAGGCGGTGCGCGCGATCGCCGGCGAACTCGACGGCCCCGTAATTTGCGGACTAGCCCGCTGCAATGCCGCGGACATCGAGCGGGCCGCCGAGGCGCTGCGCCCCGCCGAGAAGCCGCGCATCCACGTGTTTATCTCCAGCTCGGACATCCACATCGAGCACCAGTTAAAGTCAACCCGCGCGCAGGTGCTCGCGCGCGCCGCTGAGATGGTGGCGTTCGCCAAGTCGCGCTGCGCCGACATCGAGTTCACCCCGATGGACACCACGCGCTCGGATCGCAAGTACGTGCACGAAATGCTGCACGCAGTGATCGAGGCCGGGGCGACGACCCTGAACATCGCCGACACCGTGGGCTTCACCACGCCCGAGGAGTACGCGGACCTCATCCGAAGCATCCGCGAGGAGGTCGTCGGCCCCCGCCCGGTGGTGATCTCGACCCACACCCACGACGACCTGGGGCTGGCGGTGACGAACGCGCTTGCCGGGGTGCGGGCCGGCGCGCGGCAGGTCGAGTGCACGATCAACGGCATCGGCGAGCGGGCGGGGAACGCCGCACTCGAGGAAGTCGTGATGGCCATCAAGGTGCGTCAAGACCGCTATCCGTACACGACGGGTGTGGTGAGTACGCGACTCGCCGCCGTGTCGCGCAAGCTCTCCCACGTCACCGGCATGACCATCCAGCGCAACAAGGCCATCGTGGGGGCCAACGCCTTCGCCCACGAGTCGGGCATCCACCAAGACGGGATGCTGAAGGACCGCAGTACCTACGAGATCATGCGCCCCGAGGACGTGGGGCTGTCCCAGACCGAACTCGTGCTCGGCAAGCACTCCGGTCGGCACGCGCTGCGCTCGCGCGTCGCGGAGTTGGGCTACCACCTGACCGACGAGCAGTTGAACAGCGCGTTCGACTCGTTTAAGGCGCTCGCCGACCGCAAGAAGGAAATCTACGACGCCGACATCGAGGCGCTGGCCGAGGCGCAGTTGCACCCGCGCAACTCGAACAAGTACACACTGCAGGCGTTCACCTGTAACGCCGGCACCGGCACGCTGCCGAGCGCGGCGGTATGCCTGTGGCGCAACGACGGGCAAATCCTCAAAGACGCCGCGACCGGCGACGGCCCGGTCGATGCGGTGTTCCGCACGCTCGACCGCATCACCGGCGTGCCCGTGCGCCTGGTGAACTACCGCGTGCGCGCGGTCACCGTGGGGACCGACGCGCTCGGGGAGGCCTACGTGGAGGCCGAGCACCAGGGGCGGACGCTGCACGCCAGGGCGGTCTCGACGGACATCGTGGAGGCGAGCGCGCTGGCGTATTTGGATATCATCAACCGGATGCTCAACCGCGAGGTGCTGGGCCGGCTGACGCCCTACGACGGCCTGCCGCCGGAGTTGCCCGCGCCGGGCGGCGGCTAGTTGCAAATCGCGCGCGGGTTGCGGCTAGTAATGCACCATGCCCACCGCCGCGCCCCCGCCGAAGTCCGAAGTGCTGCCGCCCTTGGCGATGCCGGTGCGTAACCTCGTCCTAATCCTGGGCGACCAGTGCGACCGCGCCAGTTCGGCGCTCGACGGCTTCGACCCGGCGTGCGACTTGGTGTGGATGGTCGAGGTGCGGGCCGAGTCCACCGTCGTGCCGTCGCACAAGGTCCGCACCGCGAACTTCTTCTCGTGCATGCGCCACTTCACCGAGGAGTTGCGCGCGGCCGGGAAGAGCGTGTTCTACCGCTACCTCGACGACCCCGAGAACGCGCACAGTTTCGACGGCGAACTGGCGCTGGCGATCGCGCGGTTCAAGCCAAAGCGGCTGGTCGTGGTCGAACCCGGCGAGTACCGGGTGCGCGAGCTGCTGCGCGAATCCGCCAAGGCGCACCGCGTGCCCTTGGAGGAGCGGCGCGACCGGCACTTCCTCAGTAGCCTGGCGGAGTTCGAGGCGCACGCCAAAAGCCGCAAGTCGCTGCGGCTGGAGTTCTACTACCGCGAGCTGCGCAAGCGCACCGGCATCCTCATGGACGGCGCCGAGCCGGTCGGCGGGTCGTGGAACTACGACGCGGAGAACCGGGGCAGTTTTGGCAGAAAGGGGCCGGGGCTGATGGCCCCGCCGCACACCTTCCCGCCGGACAGAATCACCCAGGATTGTCTCGCGCTCGTGGATCGGGAGTTCCCAAATAACCCCGGCAGTCTCGCGGAGTTCAACTGGCCGGTGACGGTGGCCGAGGCCGAGCAGGCGCTCGAGGATTTTGTTACGTACCGCCTGCCGACGTTCGGACAATACCAAGATGCGATGTGGACCGACGAGCCGTACTTGTACCACGCGCGCCTTAGTTCGGCGATGAACCTGAAGTTACTCGACCCGCGCAAGGTGGTCGCCGCCGCCGAGGGCGCGTACCGGCGCGGCGACGTGCCCCTGGCGGCGTGCGAGGGGTTCGTGCGGCAAATCCTCGGCTGGCGCGAGTACGTGCGCGGAGTCTACTGGCACTTCATGCCGGACTACTTGGAGCGCAACGCCCTCGCGGCCGACCAGCCCTTGCCGGGGCTGTACTGGACCGGCGACACCGACATGAACTGCCTGCGCCACGCGGTGGGGCAGACGCTGCGGTACGGCTACGCGCACCACATCCAGCGGCTGATGGTCACGGGCCTATTTAGTCTACTGCTCGGCGTCGATCCGAAGCAGATTCACGAGTGGTACCTAGCAGTCTACATCGACGCCATCGAGTGGGTCGAGGTGCCGAACGTGATCGGCATGAGCCAGTACGCCGACGGCGGGCTAATGGCGTCGAAGCCCTACGCGGCGAGCGGCAAGTACATCGACCGCATGTCGAATTACTGTAAGGGGTGCAAGTACGACCCTGGCGCCAGTGTCGGCGACGACGCCTGCCCGTTCACCACGCTGTACTGGGATTTCCTGATGCGGCACGAGGAGACGCTGCGGCGCAACAACCGCACGGTGATGCAGGTCAAGAACCTCGACCGTCTGAGCGCCGACACCAAGGACGAAATCAAGTCGCGGGCGCGGCGCATCAAGTTGGAACTGGCGGCAACGAGCACTTACCCGAAGGAAGCACAGTAATGGCGCCGTCGCCCAAATGGATGAAATATACACTTTTCGCCGCAGGACTGTACAACCTCGCCTGGGGGCTGTTCGTCGTGCTGGCGCCGACATTCAGTTTCGAGAACTCGGGGCTGCAGAAAGACGGCGTGCCGAACGTGTACCCGCAACTGTGGCAGTGCATCGGCATGATCGTCGGCGTCTACGGCATCGGTTACATCCTGGCGTCGAGTGCCCCCGTGCGGCACTGGCCGATTATTGCGGTCGGAATGCTCGGCAAAATCTTCGGGCCGCTGGGCTACGTGCTCGGCGTCATCAAGGGCGAGACGCCGCCGGGACTGCTGCGGACGATTTTGTTCAACGACCTCATCTGGTGGCTCCCGTTCGGGCTGATTCTGGCGCACGCCTACCGCTCGATTATCACCGAGGCGGGGGCGGCGCCGGCCCTGCCACTCGGCGAGGCACTGGCGTCGGCCCACGCCAGCACCGGTGACTCGCTGGCCGAACTCACCGCGCGCCGGCCGGCGCTAGTCGTGTTCCTGCGCCACTTCGGCTGCACTTACTGCCGCGAGGCGCTCGCCGACTTGGCGAAGGCCAAACCGAAACTCGACGCGGCCGGGGTGGGGCTGGTGCTAATCCACCCGGCCACGGCGGCGGAGTCGGCGCGCGAACTGGCCGGCACGCCGCTCTCCGACGTGCCCTCGCTGGCCGACCCATCGGGGGCGCTGTACCGCGCGTTTGGGCTGGGGCGCGGCACCCCAGGGCAGTTGTTCGGCCCGAAAGCGGTCGCGCGCTTCTGGGAGGCGGGCGTCAAGGGTGGGCACGGCGTCGGCGTCATGGTCGGCGACGGGCTGCGCATGCCGGGCGTGTTCCTCGTCGAGAACGGCACCATTCTGCGCGAGTTCCGGCACTCGTCCGTCGCCGACCGGCCGGATTATTGTGAGATCGCTGCCGCGCCGCAAGCCGCCGGGGTCTCGGCGTGACCCGGCCGGATGTCGTGGTCGTCGGCGCCGGCCTCGCAGGGCTAGCCGCCGCGCGCCGGCTTGCACAGGCGGGAGTGAGCGCCACGGTGCTGGAGGCGTCCGACGGCGTCGGCGGGCGCGTGCGCACCGACCTCGCGGACGGCTTCCGCCTCGACCGGGGGTTCCAGATTTACCTGACCGCCTACCCCGAGGGGCGCAAAGTCCTCGACTACGACGACCTCGAGTTCAAGCCGTTCGCGGCCGGGGCGAAGGTGTTCGTCGGCGGAAAGTTCCGCCGCGTCGCCGACCCCCGGCGCGAGCCGGTCGGCGGCGCTCTCTCGGCGTTCACACCCATCGGGACAATCGCCGACAAGCTGCGCGTCGCGCGGCTGAAGTTCGCCCTCGACGCGGAGTTGGACCGCGACGGGGTGCCGCCGGACTCGCCCGAGGTCACCACCGAGGCGTACTTAGTGCAGTTGGGCCTGACACCCAAAATGGTCGAAACCCTCTTTCGGCCGTTCATGGGCGGGGTGTTCCTGGAGCGCGGGCTGGGCACCTCGCACAAGTTCTTCCAGTTCGTGTTCAAGTGCTTCGGCTCAGGGCTGGGCGCGGTCCCCCGGCTGGGGATGCAGGAAATTCCGAAGCAGTTAGCCACGCGCTTCCCGGCCGAGTGGCTGCGGCTGAACAGCCCAGTGGCCTCGGTGGAGACGCAGGCGGTGACGCTGGCCACGGGGGAGCGCGTCGAGTGCCGGGCGGTGGTGGTCGCCGCCGACGCCACCACGGCCGCACACTTGTTGGGCACGCCGACGACTGACCCCGGCTGGCACGGCACGGCCACGCTGTACTACGCGGCCGACCGGTCCCCATCGGGCGAGCCGATATTAATGCTCAACGGAGAAGGCGCGGGCACCGGCCCGGTGAACAACGCGGTCGTGATGAGCGACGCCAGCCCCGACTACGCGCCGGCGGGGCAGAGCTTGATTGCCGTGTCGGTGGTCGAGCCGCCGACGCCGGACGACGGGGAACTCGACCGGCTCTGTCGGCGGCACCTGGCAACGTGGTTCGGCGAGGTCGTGACGGGCTGGCGGCTGGTGCGCGTCTACCGCATCGCGCAGGGCTTGCCGAAGCAGCCGCCGGGGCGACTGACGCCGTGGCGGCGCAGCGGCGCGGTGCGGCCGGGGCTGTACCTGGCCGGCGACCACGTGGAGAACGCGAGCATCGACGGGGCGCTGGTGTCGGGCTTCCGCGCGGCACAGGCGGCACTCGACGATTTGGCGGCGGGGCGGGTTTAGGGCGGCTACGACTGAGTGGCCGACTCGGCCTCCCGCTTGATGGCCTCGCACCGCCCCTCCAGCAGCCGGCGGAGGTAGCCGGCCATGTACAAGTAATCGACTAGCCACCCCAGCGGCCCGAGCGGGGACCGGAACACGATATTGTCGGTCATGACCGTGCTGCCGCCCCGCGCCTCGAAGCGGTGGTCGTGAGCGAACGACTGGAACGCCCCGGCCGTCATCACGTCCCGAAAGTAGGTCGGCCGGTCGAACGCGGTGACTTCGGAGGTCAGGCGCTGGCGGACGCCCAAGTGCCGGGCCTCCCAGGTGACGGACTCGCCTAGCTCAATCAGCCCGGTCGTGCGCCCCGCCACGGCCCGCTCGCCGGTGGCTTCGAGCGAGTGGACGTGAAAGTCGATGTCCCGCGCGAGGTCGAAGCAGACCTCGACCGGGGCGGAGATCACCGTCACGATTCGGAACGCGGCCATCGTCCTACGCCCCCACTTTGAGTTTCGACGCGAACAGCTTGCGCAGCTTCGCCACCTTCGGGGCGGCAACCGCAGCGCAGTACGACTGGTTCGGGTTCGCGCGGTAGTAGCCCTGGTGGTACGCCTCGGCCGGGTAGTAGTTCGGCAGGGGCGCCACCTCGGTGACGATGGGCGAGCCGTACACCTTGTCGGCCTCGAACTGGGCGATGACGGCCCTCGCGGTCGCGGCCTGCTCGTCGGAGTGGGTGTAGATCACGCTGCGGTACTGCGGCCCGACATCGTGCCCCTGGCGGTTGGGCGTCGTCGGGTCGTGCGTGGCCAGGAAGATTTCCACTAGCTCGCGGTAGCTGATAATCTCCGGGTCGAAGTGGACCTGGATCACCTCGGCGTGACCGGTCTTCTTGCCGCAGACTTCCTCGTAACTGGGGTTCACGACGTGCCCCCCGGCATAGCCGCTCTCGACGCGGGAGACGCCGTTGAGTTGCTCGAAGACGGCCTCGACGCACCAGAAGCAGCCGCCGCCGAGCGTGGCGATTTGAGTCGGCATGGGTTGTTTTTCCTGCGGATGAGTGGCGCGGGCGACGGCCGTGCCGGTGACCCATGATAGGGGCGGGGCCAAGTCGGCTAGGCGCGCGGCCGGGCGCGGGGCGATGATGCGGGCCGGTGGGATTCTCACGCGGCCCGGCGCCGCAAGGCCCGGCGAGGTGCGGCCGATGCTCTTCCTTTCAGCACTCGTGGCGGCGACCCAGTACGCGTGCGCCAGCCCCGAGCCTCCCGAGTGGGAGCGGCAGTTGCGATGCCAGCCTTATCGGTATGCGGCGGCGACGCTCGACACGCTCCGGGTCGCTGCCCGCCGGCTGCCGCTCGCCGAGGCCAAGGCCGCGCTCGGGAGCCACCGCTGCGCGACCAACGGGCTGTTCCACTACCTCCGGCACCCTGACTCGCCGGTGGTGCTGGTGTACGAGCAGAACGGCACCTTCCGCCGCCCCGCCCCGCTCGGCTACTACTGGCGGGCCTCCGCCAACCGCGACACCGTGGCGCGCCTCCAGGGCCGCTGGCGGACACGGGGCTGGGCCGTCACCTACTCGAAGGAGTCGGGCGTCAGTTACTTCTACTCGCCGTATGTCTTCGCCAACGTCGAGGGGAACCTGATGGAACTCGTGACGCTCTACGCGCCCATCCCCGTGCCCTTCGAGGTGTCCCGGACGGGCGGGCGCGACCGGCTCCTGGCTAATTTCCCCGAGCCGGCCGAGCGCGAGTACTTCGAGAAGCATCAGGTATTGTACAACGCCCCGCGCACCCTGGTGTGGGTCGGCCCTGCACTAATCACGTTCACTGCGGGCCCGAACTGGCTCGAGTTGAGCCTGTGGACGCGGCCCGCGCGCTGAGCGCCGCCATCACGAGTACGGCCCGCGCCCGCCCTTCGCCTCGCCCTTGCCGGGGCGGATCGCAAGCCAGAGCAGCAGGGCCACGCCGCCCGTCACGGCGCCGGCGACCAACAGCGGCGTGGCGCTGAACGGCCGGCGCGACGGCCACCGGCGCGGGGGGCGGGCCGCGGCGAGTGAAGTTCGGCACCGCCGGGCCGATCGGGGTCCACTCGGCATCGACGCGCACGTCGGCCCGCGCGGTCGAGTCGTGGACCACCGTGCCGGCCAGGATCGGCGACAGCGCGAGTTCCTCGGGGGCGACCGGGGCGTTGACTTCGACGTTGCTAAGGGTGACGAGCGTGTCGGGGCTGGTCACGCCGAACGGCAGGGTTGCCGATCCGTTGAACGTACTGCGCTCGCGCGCCTTGGTCGGCACGAACACCCCCGGCACGGCTTCGGCGAACTCCAGCACCTCGGACTCGGTGAGGATCGAACCGGCCCTGGCGGGGGACGACTGCGCGAGTTTGCGCACCAGAAAGTTTGCGCTCGGGTCGAACTCGAACGTCGTCTCGGGTTGGAACACCAGCCCCGCCGCGCCCTGGCGGAATTCTTCGGGGACGGTGACGACGACGCGGCGGACGCCGTCCACGTCGCGCGTCGTGGCCCTCGCCCGGCCGCGCGACGTGGTGATGAACTCCTCGGCCGGCACGTGCCGGTCACCCTGGGTGGCCGCGAGCAGCAGGCCGCGCCACAGATCAGTCGAACCGGGTTCGGCCTCGGCGGTGGTCACGGTCGCCTCGACCACCTTGCCCGGCCTGCCGCCGCGCCACCCGAGTTGGAGGGTGCGGGTGACGGGGCCGCGTACCTGCGACTCGGTGGCGGTCGGGTTGAGGTCGTGCGGGTCGGCCAACGTGTTGCGCGTCAGGGACGCCTCGGGGGTCCGAATGTAACGTCCTTTCCCCGAGACGCCGTTCGTGAGCGGGTGCGTCAGCGCGTAGTCCGCGCGCAGCGTGCGAATCCGCTCCCGCCCGGCCTTGTGGGCTTCGAGCGTGGCGCGGACCAACTCGGCCGACGGGTCGGGCCGGGTGGCGCGAGTAACTAGCCCCGCGATGATGGCCGCGAGGAGGGTGAGTTTGACAGCGATCAGGAGTCGCAAGCGCGTCATTGTTGTCCTGCGATCCAGGTGTGGTGGCGCATCGGACGAGTGTACCCGGCGGGCGGGCAGGGCACAAAGGAATTGTGCCGCGCGGCAGCGGCCCTGTTTTCGCGGCAACTCCGCGCGAAAGCCCGCCGCCGCCCGCCGGTACTGCCTACGATAGTCTACCCGCCCCGCCGCCCCTCCCTGGCCGAGTAGGTTCCCCGCCGTGATTCGCCTCCGCCGTTTCGCCCTCGGTTGCTCGCTGTGCCTGCCCGCCGGCTGCGAGCGCCCCAAGCCGCCGGTGGTGCCGACCAAGCCCCCCGAGGTGATCGTCGCCCACCCGACCGAAGAAACAGTCGTCGATACCGAGGACTTCACCGGCCGCACCGAGGCCGTGGCGCGCGTCGAACTCCGAAGCCGCGTCACGGGCTACCTCGACGGCATCCACTTCAAGGACGGAGCCGACCTCAAAAAAGGCGACTTGCTGTTCACCATCGACCCGCGCACCTACCAGGCGGAACTCGAGCGCGCGCAGGCCTCGGTGCGCCAGGCCGAGGCGACGTTCAGCCGGACCAAGAAGGACTTCGACCGCATCTCGGGGCTGCGGAGCACCGGCGCCGTGACCCAGGAGGAGTACGACAAGTTCGCCGGGGACTACGCGGTCGCCGACGCGGCGGTGGGGGTGTCGAAGGCCGCACTCAGCCTCGCCCGGCAGAACCTCGACTTCACGCGCGTCACCGCGCCGTTCGACGGCCGCATCAGCCGCCGCCAGGCGGATGTCGGCAACTTGGTGAAGGCCGACGACACCCTACTCTCCGAGATGCTGCAGCTCGCGCCGATCTACGTCAACTTCGATGTCGATGACCGCACGCTGCTCCGCATCCGCCGCCTCGTGAGGGAGGGCAAGGTGCCGTCGGCGCGCAGCAACGAGACGGTGGTGAAAGTCGGCACGCCCGACCGCGACACCTACGACCTGAGCGCCACAGTAGACTTCATCGACACCAAGCTCGACCCCGGCGCGGGCACGCTGCGCCTGCGCGCGGTAATGCCCAACAAAGACACGCTCCTCTCGCCGGGGCTGTTCGTGCGCGTGCGGTTGCCGGTGGGGAACGAGTACAAGGCGGTGCTCGTGCCCGAGGAGGCGGTCGGCACCGACCAGGGCGAGAAGTTCGTCTACGTCATTGCCGGGGCGGACTCGGTCGAGTACCGGCCGGTGAAGCTGGGGGCGCAGCACGGCGCGAAGCGCGTCGTCTCCGCCAAAGACCCCGGCGAGGGCGGGGCTGTGCGCAAGAGCGGCGTTTCGCCCTCGGAGCGCATCGTCGTCAGCGGCCTGCAGCGCGTGCGCGCGGGTGGCAAAGTCACCGTCAAGGAAGCCGGCGCGCAGGCGGCAACCGGCGCCGCCCCCAAAGCCCCGGCCGCGCCGTGAGCCGCACCCCCGACCGGGAAGGGAGCCGACCGTGATCGCGCGCTTCTTCGTGGACCGGCCGATCTTCGCGTCGGTGCTGTCGATCCTCATCGTGCTGGCCGGCTCGCTCGCCGGGCTGACGTTGCCGATCTCGCAGTACCCCAACGTCACGCCGCCCACGATTCAAGTGGACTGCA
>CAXTPM010000129.1:0-8277 GCA_964245865.1 uncultured Fimbriiglobus sp.
TGCCGGGCCTGGTGGACCACTACCGCCTGCGCGTGGGGGTGCGCGACTACTCCACCGAACTGGCGCTGTTCACCAGCGTGGTGCGCGAGACGCACAGCGAAGAGTACCTGGAGATTCGCGCGCGCTCCGACGGGAGGCTCGTCACGCGCGTCGAGTTCGTGAGTGTGGCCAACCGCACCACCGAGGCCGGGCGGCGGGCCTACTTGGCCGCGCGGGCCGAGGCGCACCTGCTGCGCGCCGCCACCGTCGAGATCGACCTGATTACGCAGGGCGCCCCGCTCGTGCAGATGCCCAAGGCGGACCTGCCGCCCTACGACCAACTCGTGAGCGTCACGCGCAGCCTGATTCCGCTGAAGGTCGAGGCGTACCCGACGACCGTCGAACAGCGCCTGGCGAAGTTCCGCCTCCCCCTAGCACCCGACGACCGGGACGCGGTGGTCGATCTGCAGGTGGTGTTCGGGCGCGCGGCGGGCGTGAACCAGTGGGCGAAACTGGTCGATCGCGCGCTCGAGTTGCCGAAGGGCGTCGCCTTAAGTCCGGCGGGGGCGGCGTTCGCGGCGCGGGTGGCCGGGCCGGGGCGCGCGGCAGCGGAGAACTCGGGCGGGGGCTGAAGCGGCGCGGGTTTCCTGCGAAATCGCAAATCGGGGCGGGTATTTCTAGCGCCGGTGTCGGAAAAATCCCCCACACTGAGTGCAAGCCGCCCACTCGGGCCGCGCGCTGTCCGCGAGATTACCCCATGACGGATCGTGCCTCGGCCGGCTGGCCCTCCGCCGGCGCGACCCCGCTTTACCAGGCCGGCCCGCGCGGCGACGGCGAGCCGAGTCGGCCCCCGGCGCCGGGCCTCGCCGGCGGGGTGCTGCGGCAACTGCTCTCCCAGGGCGTGATCCCCGCCGACGCCTGGGGGGCGCTTCCGGGGCCGGAGCGCGAGCGCGTGCTGGTCGCCGACGGCCTCCCCGCCCTCGCCGAGGCGCTCGTCGCCCGCCGGCTGCTCACCCCGTACCAGGCCGGGCGGGTCCGCGCCGGCGTGGTCAACGGCCTGGTGCTCGGGAACTTCCGCGTGCTGGAGCGCATCGGCTCTGGCGGCATGGGCGTGGTGTTCCGCGCCGAGCACCAGACCTTCCGCACGCCCGCGGCGATCAAAGCACTGTTGCACGTCGATGAGGTCAAGAACCGCCGCTCGATCGAGCGCTTCTTCGTCGAGGTGCGCGCGGTCGCGGGTCTGAGGCACCCCAACATCGTCGCGGCGATCGACGCCGGGGTCGAGCCGCACGCCGGGCCGGACGGCCAGTCGGTGCCGTATTTTGTGATGGAGTTCCTCTCGGGGCGCAACGTCGATGACCTCGTGAGCCAGGACGGCCCCCTGGGCGTGGCCCGCGCCTGCCAGTTCGCGCACCAAGTCGCCGACGCGCTGACCGAGGCGCACCGGCACGGGCTGGTCCACCGCGACATTAAACCCTCGAACATCATGCTCACCGCCGACGGCGCGGCCAAACTCCTCGACTTCGGCGTCGCCCGACTGCCGAGTGATAGTCGCCTGACCCAGGACGGCGCGCGCCTCGGCACGGTGGGGTACATGGCCCCCGAGCAGGCCCGCAACCCGCGCGATGTCGATGGCCGGGCCGACGTGTTCGGCCTCGCGGCGACCCTGTTCTTCGCGCTGACCGGGCAAGACCCGTTCGCGCACCCCGCCGGGGGCGGCGCGCCGGACTCCCCGCCGAGCCTGCGCGAGTTCCGCGCCGACGCGCCGCCGGGGTTGGACGAGGCGCTCGAGCGGATGATGGCGTTCGACCCCGAGAAGCGCACCCGCAGCGCCGCGGAGGCGATGCGCGAGCTGGCGCCCTACGCCGGGTGGGACCGCGGCCCCGCCCCGAGCGCGCCTCCCGCCGCGCCGCCGAGCACGCGCGTCCTGATGGCCAGCCTGGCCGCGGCGCCCCCGCCCCCGGAGGCGATCCCCGCGAGCGGCGCCCCCAGCGCCCGGATGCCCAGCGTCGCCGCCTTCTTGAACGGTAGCACCCCCGCGCCCGACAAGCTCGCCCGCAAGCACCGCGTCCTCATCGTGGACGACGACGACACGGTCAGGCGCGTCTGCCGACTGGCACTGCGCGACGAGCCGGTCGAGTGCGAGGAGGTCTCCGACGGCGCCGTCGCCGCGGCCCGCGGCCTCGCCGCGCCCTGGGACTTGATCCTCTTGGATGTCGATCTGCCCGGCCTTTCGGGCGAGCAGGTGCTGCGCAAGCTCCGGCAGAACCCCCAGGCGGCGCACACCAAGGTGGTCATGCTCTCGGGCCGCACCTCAGGCGACGACCTCTCGCGGCTCTTGAGTTCCGGCGCCGACGACTACCTCACCAAGCCCTTTAGCCTGGTGCAACTGCGGGCGCGCGTGAAGGCCGCGCTCAAGCTCAAGTCGGTGCAGGACCGCACCGACGTGCTCACCCGCCGCCTCGCGGCCTCGAACGCCGACCTGGAGCGCGCGCTCACCAGCAAGGACGGCGAGATCGTCCACACCCGCAGTGCCATGGTTTTGGCACTCGCCAAGCTGGTCGAGCAGCGCTCCGCCGAGACGGGGCAGCACCTGATCCGGCTCCAGCGCTACTGCCGCGTGCTCGCGGAGGCGGCGAGTGCCCTGCCCGCGTTCCGGGGGCGCCTGGACCCCGTATTCGTTCAGGCCGTGGAAGAGGCCGCGCCGCTGCACGACATCGGTAAGGTGGCGGTGCCCGACGCGGTGCTGAACAAGCCCGGTCGCCTCACGCCCGAGGAGCTGACGACGATGCAGGCGCACACCACCGCCGGCGCGGACACCCTCTCGGAAGTCTCGAAGCGCTACCCGTTCTTCACGGGGTTCTTCGACACGGCCGTGGAGATCGCCCGCCACCACCACGAGCGCTACGACGGCAGCGGCTACCCGGATCGACTCGTGGGCGAGTCGATCCCCCTCTCGGCGCGCCTGGTGGCTCTGGGCGATGTGTACGACGCGCTGCGCAGCCGGCGCGTCTACAAGCCGGCCTTCCCGCACAACGCGGCGGTCAACCAGATGCTAACCCAGTCGCCGGGGCACTTCGACCCCGCGCTGCTGGCCGTGTTCGGCCACCTGGCGCCCGAGTTCGACCGCATTTTCCGCGACGCGGCGGATTAGCAGGGGCGGGGTCGGGAAGCAGAGGGGAGGCCCGGCGGCGAACGTCGCCGGGGAATGACCGCAGGGGGGGCAGTGCGAATAATCCAGTCCAACGGCGTCGTCACGGCCACCGACACACCGGGGCTGCACTGGCTGTTGGGCGGCCTCCTCGCAACCGTCGGGGCGGTGTTCGTGGCGGCGACCCTGGGGCTGGCCGACAACGCCGCCGGGCAGCCGCCTGGGGTCCGCGCGTTCGCGGGGCTGGCGGGGCCGGTCGGGGTTATCGCCGGGCTGGGGGTCATTCGCGCCGCGCCCCGCATCAGAACCGAGTTCGATACGACCGCCGCCGAAGTGCGCGTGCGCCGGGGCCGGGGCGCGGTCGAGTCGTTCCCACTTGGGGACATCGAGGCGGTCGAACTCGACCAATCGAAGGACGGCGACGGCAACCCGGTGTACCGCCCCGCACTCCGGCTGCGCGGCGGCGGGCAAGTGCTGCTCGCCTCGGCGTGGATGCACCACGGCCCGCGCGAGGCGGCAACGGAACTGGCGGCGCTGCTAGGCGTGCCGGGGCCGGCGGGCGGGGTGGCGTCCGGCCCGGCGGGGGCTAGCAGCGGACGCAGGCGTGCGAGTTCTCAGCCGGCGAGCGGGGGCACCCGGCGGAACCACTCGGTCATGTGCCCGCCCACTGGGAGCCAGTAGAACTCCCCCTCGAAGTGGATGTGCCGGAGTTGGCGCTCGCCCGAAATCGCATCGGCGGCGGCGATGACGACACTCGTCGCGTCGGACGCCAGCACCTCGTAGGGGTACGACCCGGCGAAGCCGTCTAGCTCGGTGTGGAAGGCGTCCGCCTCCCAGGTCACGGTCAGCCTGCCGAAGAGCGCCTTGAGCTTGCGCAGCATCACCGGCCGGCAGCGCGGCTTGGGGCGGAAGTGCCGGAACGTGCGCAGTCGATCCGAGCGCCAGGTGCCGAGCAACCGGGGGTCGGTCGGGGCGGCTGGGGGCATTCGGCACCTCGGGGCATAAACTGCGACTACGGCCAGCCGCGTCCGAGGGATGATGCCATCGCCAGCCCCATCGACGAACTCGTCGCCCGCTTCCGCCAGAATTGTACCGACGCCGGGGACGACGAGTCGCGCGTGGTCGAGCGCCTCACGGCTCGGCTGCACGTGAGCCGCAACGCCAGCCGCGAGTACGAAGAGGCGCTCAGCCTGGGCGAGCGCCTCGCCGACAAGATCGCGGTGTTCGGCGGCTCGTGGGCGTTCATCCTGCTGTTCCTGGGCGCGCTCGTGGCGTGGGTCGGCCTCAACACGGTGGTGCTGGCGAACGTCGGCACGCCGTTCGACCCGTACCCGTTCATTTTCCTTAACCTGATCCTGTCGATGCTCGCGGCGCTGCAAGCCCCGGTGATTATGATGTCGCAGAACCGCCACGCCGCCAAGGACCGCGCCGCGGCCGAGCACGACTACCAGGTGAACCTCAAGGCGGAACTCGAAATCCTCGCACTCCACGAAAAGATCGACCGGCTGCGCGAGGGGCAGTGGGCCGAACTCGTGGCGATGCAGCGCGAGCAAATTCGCCTCCTGGGCGAGCTGGCGGGGCGGGGGAGCGGCTGCTGATTGCGGCGCCGGCGGCTACACTATCTGCGAACTCCCATCATCCCCCGGACCACCGCGATGCCGCTGCACGACTGGGCGACCCTTAACGGCTGGGACGGCGTCCACCAGATTTGGCTGGTCGAGCTACTCTACGCGCTCAGAGCCGAGTTGCCGTCCGCCTACCGCGCCTACATCGGCACGACGCCGACGTTCGCCATCGGCGCCCCAGGCGACGGCGGTCGCCCCGATGTGGGGGTGCTCGACTGGCCCCCGGCGCCGGTGCCGGGCACCCCGGCGGCGCTCGCGGGGGATTTGGAGCCGGACGACGAACTCGCCGTCGCCACCCTCTCCGCCGACACAGCTCTGTTGGTGGAGCGGGGCGGGCGCCTGGTGAGTGCCATCGAATTGGTGTCGCCGCGCAACAAGGACCGCGCTTCCGCCCAGGCGGCTTACGCGGCCACCTACGCCGGGTACCTGCTCCGGGGCGTGCATCTGCTCTTGGTCGATGCCCACCGCCGCCCGGCCGGCTTCTCGTTCCCGGATGCGATCGCCGCCGGCCTGAGTTTCGCGCAGCCGCCGCTGCCTCCATCCTGTGCGGCGTGCTACCGCGTCGGAGAAGTCGCCCCCGGCGGCGGGCGCTTCCTCGCGGTCTGGCGGCGCCCGCTCGCGGTGGGGGAGGTGCTGCCCGCGATGCGGCTGCCGCTAGCCGCTGGCGAGTCGGTGGCGGTCGATCTGGAGGGGAGTTACAGTCGCGCGGCCGAGGCGGCGTACCTTCAGTGAGGCGACCGCCCTCACGCCTCCCGCAACTCCGATTGCGCCCGCGCCGCCGCCGCCATGACCTTCGCCTCCCAGTTCGCATCGCCCGGCGCGAACGGGAACGTCACGCCCCGGCTGCTGTTGACCACCGCCCCGAGGCCGCGGGCGTCGTAGGCGGCGCGAATATCGGACGCGCTGCCCCCCTGCGCGCCGTAGCCGGGCACGAGCAGCCACACGCCCGGCAGGCGCGCCCGCAACTCGGCCAGCTCGCGCGGGTGGGTCGCGCCGGCTACCGCGCCGACCGAGCCGTAGCCGATTGCCGGGTCGATGGTGGGGGCGTTCCAGTCGGCCACCGCGTCGGCGACGTGGGCGTACAGCGGCCGGCCGTCGCAGACTAAGTCCTGGAAGCGCCCGGCGCCAGGGTTGCTCGTGCGCACCAGCACGAACAGGCCGCAGTCGTTGGCCGTCGCGGCGTCAATGAACGGCGTCACCGCGTCGTGGCCGAGATAGGGGTTCACGGTCAGGGCGTCGGCGCCGAACGGCCCGCCGAACGCCGCGTCGGCATACGCGGTCGCGGTACTGGCGATGTCGCCGCGCTTGGCGTCGAGGATCGTCACGAAGCCCCGCGCTTTGGCGGCGGCGAGTACGCTGGCGAGTGCCGCCATGCCGCTGGGGCCGAGCAACTCGAAGAACGCCGACTGCGGCTTGACCACGCCGGCATACGGGGCAACGAGGTCGAGGACGCGCAGGCAGAAGCGCTCGACCGGGCCGGCCTGCTCCGCGAGCGCGGCACCGGGGGCGGGGCGCAGTGAGTCCGGGAGCGACTGCAAGCGCGGGTCGAGGCCGACGCACAGGGGGCCGTGGCGCCCCACGGCGTCGGCGAGGCGGGCGGGGTAGCTCATGCGGCTAGTCTAGAAGCGCCGGCGCGGCTTGGCCCGCCCCACTCCCGACTGCTGCGCCGGGGTGAGGGCCGACACGCGCGGAATCACCTGCACCGGCGGCGGGGGGGCGGTCGTGTCGGGGTTCAGCACCACTTTGAGTAACCCGTACATCGCCTCGGGCGCCTCTTCCTCGGACTTCAGGCGCAGGTATAAACTCCGCTCATCGACGACCTTCACGCGCCCGGCACTATATTGCGCGACCGTGTCGGCCTTCTGGCGGTTCTGATACGTAAAGACTAAATCGTGCTTGTCCCGATGCACGCCAGTAATTTGCCAGCGCGCGCAGTTGAGGCGCACCTCGGTGGCCTTGAGCAGCCACTCGGCCGGCTCGGGGGGGGGGCCGTAGCGGTCGCGCAACTCGGTGCGGAAGTCGTCGAGTTTCTTGAGGTCGCGCAGCCTCGCCAGGCGGCGGTACACCTCGATGCGCAACTTCTGGCCCGGCACGTAGTCCTTGGGCAGAAAGGCCGGCCAGGGCAGATCGACGTTCACCTCGACCGCCACCCGCGGCGGCTGTTGTTTCAACTGCCGCACGGCGTTTTCGAGCAACTGGCAGTACATCTCGTAGCCGATGCTCGCAATATGCCCGCTCTGCTCGCTGCCGAGAATGTTGCCGGCGCCGCGGATTTCGAGGTCGCGCATGGCGATCTTGAACCCCGCGCCCAGTTCGGTGAACTCCTCGATGGCCTTCAGCCGCTTCTGCGCGTTGGGCGATACCAATTTGCGCGCATCCACAATGAGGTACGCATACGCGCGCACCTTCGAGCGGCCGACGCGGCCGCGCAGTTGGTGCAGGTCGGCGAGGCCGTAAATGTCGGCCTCGTCGATCAGCATCGTATTCGCGTTCGGAATATCCAGGCCGCTCTCGATAATGGTCGTGGCGAGTAAAATGTCCGCCTCTTTTTTGAGGAACGCCACCATCGCCTTTTCGAGCTGGTGCTCGCCCATCTGCCCGTGGCCGATGACGATGCGCGCCTGCGGCACGATCGACTGAATCCTCGCGGCGTACTCCTGGATATCATGCACGCGGTTATGCACGATATACACCTGCCCGCCGCGGTTGATCTCGCGGTTGATCGCGCTGCGGATGAGTTCCTCGTCGAAGCGGATAATGCGCGTCTCGACCGGCATGCGCTCGGGGGGGGGCGTCTCCAAGTTGGAAATTTCGCGGATACCCAGGAGTGCCGAGTGTAACGTGCGCGGGATCGGCGTGGCCGTCATCGTGAGTACATGCACCGTGGCGCGCAAGCGCTTCAACTTCTCCTTGTGTTCGACGCCGAAGCGCTGCTCTTCGTCAATGACGACGAGTCCCAAGTCCTTGAACTTCACGTCGTCGGAAACGAGTCGGTGCGTGCCGATGAGGATATCAACGGTCCCCTCGGCCACGCGCTTCAAGATGTCTTTCACTTGCTGCGCCGTGCGGAAGCGGCTGACGCACTCCACGGTGAACGGGTAGTCGGCGAGGCGCTGAGTGAACGTGCGCCAGTGCTGCTCCGCCAGGACCGTAGTCGGCACCAGGATGGCGACCTGCTTGCCGTTGTCGATGGCCTTAAACGCGGCCCTCACCGCGACTTCGGTCTTGCCGTAGCCCACGTCGCCGCACAAAAGGCGGTCCATCGGCTTCGGCCGTTCGAGGTCGTGCTTGACTTCTTCGATGGCGGTGGCTTGGTCGGGCGTCTCCTGGTAGGGGAACGCGGCCTCGAACTCGCGCTGCCAGTCGCTGTCTGCGGGGAGGGGCGTGCCGGGGACGGCGTTGCGCACCGCCTGGATTTGGATCATGTCGGCGGCGAGGTCGCGCACCGCCTCGCTGACGCGGTCCTTCTTGCGCTGCCACGCGGTGCCGCCGAGTTTCGACAACTCGGGCTGCGTGTGCGCC
>CAXTPM010000129.1:8309-10800 GCA_964245865.1 uncultured Fimbriiglobus sp.
ACCGTTGCACTAAATCGATGCGCGTGGCGGGGACGTACAAAAACACCCCGTCCTTGAACTCGAGAATCAGGTTCTCTTCGATCGCGCCCGCGGCGAGTTTGAGCGGGTCGGGGTCGCCGTCGCCCTGCCCGTCGGGGAGTTTCGACTTCTCCAGCATTTTCATGCCGCGGAACTTCGCAATTCCGTGCGCCACGTGCACGACATAGTCGCCGTCACTCAGTGACAGAAAACTATCAATCGCTCGGCTCTCGACGCGCCGCCCCGGCTTGGCGCTCGCGGGGTCTTTCACCCCCGGCGGCAGGAGGTCGCGGTGAAAGAGTTGGTGGCTCCCGAGCACCACCGCCCCGCCGCCACTTTCGACGAGCCGGAAGCCGGCGCGCACGTGCCCCGTAACCAAGCGCAGGCGGTTCGACTCGGCGAGCTTGCCTGCTTTGAGCACTTCGGTGAGGCGCGTGACTTCGGCGGCGCTCTGGCAGGCGATCCACACGGTTTCGCCCGCGCCCACCGCGTCGAGTTCGTCCTTCACGCGCGTCACGTTGCCGCTGAAGCGCTCGACCGACTCGGCGCGCAGGTGCACGGCCGCTTCGACCGTCGGGCGGGGCAGGGCGGAGACGATCACGCTCGGCCGCTGGGTGAGTTGGGCGAACGCGCCCTGCGCGGTGAACAGCCCGGTGGTGTCGGCCACGCGGTCGAAGAAGTGGCGCGCCTGCTCGGTCAGCTCGCCGGGTTCCACCAGCGCCACCACACCCGATTGCGGCAGGTAGTCCGCGAGCGAGCCGTTCCCGGACTTACCCGCCGCGGCAGGGGTTGCGCCGAGACTGCCGGCGGGCAGGAGCACCAGTTCGCTCCGCTCGCCGAGGCTGCGTTGGGTCTGGGTGCTAAAGAGGCGAATCGACTCGAGTTCGTCGCCGAAGAACTCCAGGCGCGCCGGGTCGGCGGCGTCGGGCGGGTACAGGTCGCAGATGCCCCCACGCCGGCTAAACTCGCCGGGGAACTCGACGGCGTCCGAGCGCTTGTAGCCGTTCGCCACCAGCCACGCGCTGAGTTCGTCGAGGTCCAACGCCTCGCCGACTTTCAGCCGGCGCCCGGCCCGCTGCAACTCGGCGCGCGGCGGCACGGGCTGCAGCACGGCGGTCATCGGCGTCAAAATGAGCGGGGGCGGGGCGTCGGAGCGCAGTTGCTGCAACAGGCGCAGCCGGGCGCCGGCCTCATCCGAAAGCCGGCCCTTGGGGGTTTGCGGGGGCCAGGTCTCGAACGCGGGGAACACGGCCGGGCGCACCCCGGCGAACGAGAACAAGTCCTCGGCCCACGCGCCGAGTTCGCCCACCGTCGGGACGACCGCCACGACGGGCGCGAGGCCGGACTTCACCAGCGCCGCGACGGCCGCGGCCGAACTCGACCCCCAAGCGCCGTCGATGGTGCCCGAGCCGTTGGCGCGGAGGCTGGCCACGAGGTCGGCCCAGCCCGGCGAAGCGGCGAGGCGCTCGGTGACGGCTTGCAGCGATTGGAGGGCCGCGGGAGGCGGGGTCATCCGGTCCACTTCCAATCGTCGGGGTCGTCCCTGGCCTCAGACGGCCGGGGTTCTACAAAGACCGCAACTCGGCGGGCGAATCGGCGTTAAAATCGCACCCACGTCTGCGGACAGGCAGCGGCCCTTAGTTTGGGTGATTCGGCCGGCCAGTACCAGGCCAGTTCCGCACCCGGAATCGCCGCGGCCCGGCCGCGTGGGCTACACTCTCCGGATTCCGGGGACCGCGCCGGCACGCCGGCCCTCGAAGTTCTACCACCGGCACGCCCCATTCTACGAAGCGGGGCGTGCCGGACCCGCACCCCGAAGGACACCCCCGATGACCGCACCCGTCGCGCTCTGGACCCGCGCCCCCGAATCCGGCGTCACTGCCACTGGGGGCGGCAGCGAGGCCGGCGGGGATGCAACTTCCGCGCCGGGCGTGACACTCGAGGCGACCGGTCTCTCGAAGTCGTTCGGCGGCGGCGACCAGGCAACGTTCGCCCTGCGCGATGTCTCACTTACCCTAAGGGCCGGCGAGTTTTCGCTGCTGATGGGGCCGTCGGGCAGCGGCAAATCGACCCTGCTGGCGGTCATCAGCGCGCTCATGCGCCCCGACGCGGGGTCGGTGAGCGCCCTGGGGCACGACGTGTGGCACTGCACCGAGCGGGAGTTGGAGCGCTTCCGGCTGAACCACTGCAGCTACATTTTCCAGGGCTACAACCTGTTCCCCGCGCTCACGGCTGCGGAGCAACTGGAGATCGTGCTGAAGTGGGGCGAGCGCGTGAGCACGGGTGAGGCCAAGAAGCGTGCGGAAGCCGTGCTGGCCCAGTTGGGCCTCTCGAACAAACTGCACCTGCGCCCCGCGCAACTCTCCGGCGGCGAGAAGCAGCGCGTGGCCATCGGCCGGGCGCTGGTGAAGAACCCCGCGTTCCTGTTCGCCGACGAGCCGACGAGTGCGCTCGACTGGGAGAACGGCCAACA
>CAXTPM010000130.1:0-5067 GCA_964245865.1 uncultured Fimbriiglobus sp.
CGGCCAAATCCGCGGCGGGCCAGAGCGCGTCGAGGTCGCGCCGGAACCCCGGCAGCACCACGCGCCCGGCCAGCCCGAGTTTCGCGGCGAGCGCTTCGAGTTCGGCCCGCTCGTCGCCGTCGCCGAAGATCACTAGCCCCGCCGACGCGAAGCGCTCCGCCACCGGCCGCATCGCCCGGATCAGGTCGGCGAACCCCTTCTCGGGACTCAGCCGCCCGGCCGCGACCAAGACCAACTCCGGGGGCACCGGGAAGAGGTTCAGCAGGGTCCGCCGCGCGGCCGGGTCGGGCGCGCCGTCGAACGCACTCAATCGGGCGCTGTTGCGAATGACACTCAGCCGGTTCGGCGGCACCCCCGCGCGGCGGCACTTGTGCGCCTGGCCGTCGGACACCGCCACGACGTGGTCGAACGCCCGCAGGTGCGCCCGGTCGAGCGCGGTGTATGCGCGTACCTTCCAGTTCTCCCACGTCCAGCCGCGGCTCACGGCCAGCACGGGGGTTCCAGCCCGCCGCGCCGCCGGCCGGCCGAGCAGCGCCGCCTTGTAGCCGTGGCACAGCACGAAGTCGGCGGCGCGTGCTAACTCCGCGACTTCGCCGACGGCCGCACGGAAGTGCGGCGTGTCGTACCGCAACTCGACTGCCGTGGCGCCGGCGAGGTCCGGGTGCCCCAGGAACTCGCGGCAGCGGCCCCCCTCGGAAAAGCTCGCAATTGTGGTGCGCGTGTGAGGTCGCAGCGCCTGCGCCAGCCCGGCGAGTTGCCGCTCGGGGCCGCCGTAGAAGCTCGACGCGGTGAGGTGGAGCAGGTGCATCGCGGCCCGTCCCTGGGCGGATCAAAGGAGTCGGCCGGCAGTCTAGCCGGATTTGGGGTGCGGACTCAAGCCGAAGAGACCGCCAAGCCGCCAAGGCAGACGCCAAGAGTACATAGTGCTGGTCTTCTTGGCGTCCGCCTTGGCGAACTTGGCGCCTTGGCGGTCTCTGAATTACCTACTGCACACCCACCCACATATGTGATTTCGCCGACTCGGCCATCGCGTCGAGCACCTTCTGGGTTTCGAGCGCGTCGCGGAACGTCGGCCCGGCCGGCGTGCCACTTTCCAGCCCCTGAATGAAGTCCGCGACCTGGTGCGTGAAACTCGCATCATAGCCGATTGCTAGTCCCGGCACCCACCACTTATCCATGTACGGGTGGTCGGGGCTGTTGTCGGTCACGTGCACCGACTTCCAGCCGCGGATGGGGCCGTCGTCGCGGTAGTCGAACACTTGCAGGCGTTGCAGGTCGTGCAAGTCCCACGACAACGACATATTTTCGCCGTTGATCTCGAACGTGTACGCCGCCTTGTGGCCGCGCGCATATCTTGTGGACTCGAAGTTCCCAAGACTGCCGTTGGCGAACTTGCCGAGAACTAAACACGCGTCGTCAATCTTGACCGACTCGACCTGGCCGGTGAGGGTGTGCATCCGCTCGGTCACGAACGTCTCGGTGTGGCAGGTGAGGGAGGTCATCGGCCCGTTGAGCCAGAGCGCGGTGTCCAGACAGTGCGCGAGTAGGTCGCCCGAAACGCCACTACCCGCCACACTTGCGTCGAGGCGCCACAGCCCTTGGCCACCTTGGGGGAGATCGGCTTTGATCGTCCAGTCTTGCAGGAACTTGGCGCGGTAGTGGAACACTTTGCCAAGCCGCCCCTCGTCAATCAGCCGCTTGGCGAGCGTGACGGCCGGGATGCGGCGGTAGTTGTACCAGACGATATTCGCCACGCCGGCCTTTTCGACCGCGGCGCACATTTCCTCCCCCTCGGCCGCGTTCATCGCCAGCGGCTTCTCGCACAAGATCATCTTCCCGGCGGCAGCGGCGGCGAGCGAGATTTCTTTGTGTAAATTGTTCGGCGTACAAATATCGACCGCGTCGATATCACTCCGCTTGACGAGTTCGCGCCAGTCGGTCTCCACGTGCGAGTAGCCCCACTGCGCGGCGAATGCCTCGGCCTTCACCCGGTCGCGGGCGCACACCGCCTGCAATAACACATGTGTATCCGACGGGAAAAATTGGCCGACCTGCTTGTAGGCGTTCGAGTGCGCGCGGCCCATGAAGCCGTAGCCGACCATGCCGATCCGAAGCTGCTTGGGCACTGGGCGTTTCCTCCGGGTCCACTACGCGGCGGCGTATTTGTCGCGCAACTTGTCGAGATACTTCTTGCTCTGCGCCGTGACCGCCCAGGCGTCGGGCCAGAAGCATAGGTCCACGCACCACCAGTCGCTCGGCACGCCGGCCTTCTGAATGGCGGGGATGAGTTCGTCGAAGTCGAGTTGGCCCGTGCCGAAAGGGTTGTGCGTGCTGGTGTTGTGATCGTTCAGCGTGCTGTCGGAGTCGATCAGGTGGACGTGGTTAATTTTGCCCTGCAGCTTGTGCAGCAACTCGAGCGCGCCGCCGGGCAACGTTTCTTTGGCGCCGATTTGGTTCGCCCCGACCGCCGCGCACATGTGCGCGTGGCAGGTGTCGTATAAAACACCGAAGTTGGGGTTATTGCGTTTGTCGCGCACCTCGTCCACGAGTGCCAGTATCTCCGACGGCTTGTTGATCGGGAACCCCGGCTCGAACTCCCACGTCACGCGGATGTTGCGCTCGGCCGCGAGTTTGGCGCACAAGTCGAACGCTTTGACCGCCCGCTCGAACGCCTTCTCCGGCGTCACTAGCCCCTGCTGCACGACGGTGATCGGCTCGACCGTATCGACCCGAATGCAATCAATACCCAGGTCGTCGGCGAACATGACATTTTTGGCGAACGCGGCGATGAACGGCCCTTGGTCCTCGACCGTGAGCATTTTTTGCGACCACAAGTCGGCCGCGAGAGCGGAGAACTTCAGCCCGTGCGCCTCGACGGATTTGCGCAGTTTCGCGCGAGCCTCGCGGGTCGGCAGGCTGTCGGGGTTGGGGTGCGGGCTGAAGCCCCCGAGTTCGACGCCGTCGTAGCCCAAATCCTGCAACTTGTGCAGAATCGTGTGGAAGTCGTTGGTCGGCGTCTCCTGGTTGAAGAGGTACGCCCAGGTGCCGATCGAAATGCGGGCAGGCATGACGGGACTCGCCGCAGTTGGGAGGAAGACTGGGTGCGGGCGGCACTCGGCCGGGAATCGGCGGCAACGCACCGCGCGGCCGGTCGGGGTTTGGTGTATAGTTCCCTTTCGCGCTCGGCAAGGCCCGGCGAAGTTTCGGCCCGACTGCGGAAGTTGTCGGAAACCAGACCAAATCGCCGCGAAATGTCCGGCCCGGCGCGCAAGTTTCACTGCCCGAGTGCGAATAGCAAGAGAGTCAGACCGACCCGCACCGGGCGCACTCGCCCGACCGCCGGCCGGTCCAACAAAGGGATGGGTATGACTGGGACTTCTTACGCGACCGCCCGCCAACCGTCCTTCGGGACCGTTGAAGGCGTCCGCTGCAAAGCCCCGCGCTTGATCGTGGGACTGGGCCAGACCAACTTGGCCGCGGCCGTCGCGGACCACTTCACCTCGCTCGGCTGGCAGGTGGCCAGCGCCGGCACCGGCCTCGAAGCCGGGTGGCTGGCCCACCGCACCAAGCCGGCCGCGCTTATTCTCAACGCCGACACGCCGGGCGAGACGGGCTACCTCACCTGTGCGAAAGTCCGCCTGACCCGGCCGGGCACGCGCATCGTTCTCGTGGGGCGCGAAACCCCCGAGGCCGCGCGGCGGGCACGCTACGCCGGCGCGGTCGGCTATTTGCCGGACAGCACCGAAGTTGCGGCGATCGCGCGGGCGGTCCTCGGGACGTAAATTGAGACCGGGACAGTCAGGCGAGCCGGGCACGCGGGTGCCCGGCTTTTTTTTGCGCCCGTCGTCGTTCCGTCCGCTGTTGCCCAATCCTTCGCCGCCGCAGTACAATCCCCACACTGCCCGCCACCTCGTAGCGAGGGTTCCGCCCTTGTCCCGCCCCGCCCTCGCCCTTCTAGTTGCCGTCGCGCTCGCCGCGCCGGGCCGCGCCGGCACCTCCAGCAGCCTGATGGACATCAGCGCCGACGGCACTCGTATCGCGCTGGCCAACACCGACTCCGGCACGGCGTCGATGCTGGATGCGAAGTCGCGCGTCAAACTCTGGGAGACACCCGTGGGCGACCACCCCGAGGGCGTAGCGATTGTGCCGGGCGGAACTCAGCTACTAGTGACGGTTTACGGCGACGACTGCGTGCGCGTTCTGGATACGGCCACGGGACGGATCACGCGCACCATCACCGTGGCCGACGAGCCTTACGGGGTCGTCGTCACCCCCGACGGCAGGACGGCCTACGTTTCCCACGACTACCCCGGCATCGTGTCGGAAATCGATATCGCTAGTGGCGAAGTGAAGCACACCCTGCGTGCGACGAAGCCCGGCGTCGGCTGCCGGGGACTGGCAATCTCCAACGACGGGCGCAGTTTATACGCCACGGAGTTCTTCACCGCCGCGCTCGTGAAAATTGACATTGCGAGCGGCGAAGTCTGCGACCGCTTCGCCGGCGACGTGCAGGATAATTTGGCGCGCCACGTGGTGTTGCACCCCAAGCGCGGCAAGGCGTACATCAGCCACACGCGCGACCGCACCAGCGCCCACGACGCGCGCGGCTCGGTCTTCCCGCAGCTCTCGTTCTGCGACCTCGACCTGCCGAAGTCCGGCGACGGTAAGGAGAAGCGTCGGCGCTCGATTCCGCTCGACACCTTCAACGGCGTCTACGTGGTGACGAACCCCTGGGAGGCGGCGCTGTCGCCCGACGGCACGAAACTTTACACGATTTACGCCGGCACCAACGACGCGAACGTGTCGAAAACATTGGACGACGACTACGAGGAGATCGACCGCATCGGCCGCGCGGTCACCGTCGGCAAACACCCCAAGGCGGTGCGGACCTCGCCCGACGGCGGCGAAGTCTACATCTACACGACACTCGACCACTCCGTCGTCGTTTATAGCGCCGACCTGCGCAAAAAGCTCGGCACGATCGACGCATGTGCGCCGGCCAACACCGCCGAGTGGCGGCGCGGCAAGGAGTTGTTCGAGACCGCGCTCAACCCGATGGGCAGCGCC
>CAXTPM010000130.1:5077-10781 GCA_964245865.1 uncultured Fimbriiglobus sp.
GACGGCCTCCATGATGGCCGCGTCTGGCAGAATGCCGAAGGCAAGCGCAAGACGCCCAACCTCTTCGGCCTCGCCCATACCTACCCCGCCCACTGGTCCGGCGACCGCGACGAGGCCCAAGACTTCGAGTACACGATCCGCGGCAAACTCATGCAAGGTCGGGGCTTAAGTCGCGGCGAGTTGAAACCGCGCGACAGCCTCACCGAGTTCGCGGAGTTGGAGCAAGTCACCGCCGGGAGGTCGAAAGACCTCGACGCGCTCGCGGTGTACACCAACTCGTTCGGCTTCCGCCTCAGCCCGCACATTAGCGCCCCCGGCAAGCTCACGCCAGAGGCCGCACGCGGCCGGGCGCTCTTCCACTCGGCCGAAGTTGGCTGCGCAAATTGCCACGGCGGGCCGTACTACACCAACAGCCGCGTCGAGAAGCCGTACAACCGCCACGATGTTGGCACGGGCGGCGCCGACGATGAGAAAATCGGGCCGAAGTACGACACGCCGACGCTGTTGGGCGTGTACCGCGTGAATAGCTATTTGCACGACGGCCGGGCCGCCACACTCGAAGAAGTCTTCACGAAATATAATGCCGGCGACAAGCACGGCAAAACGTCGCACCTCTCGCCGTCGCAGATTGGCGACTTGACGGCGTTCGTGCGCTCGCTGCCGTTCGAGCCGCCGCCGGCGGTGACGCCGAACACCACGCGTTATCGCCTGAAGTCCGGCGAGCACGGCGCGAACCCGAGGCCGTGACATCTAGTATTCGCGGATAAATGCCTCGTACTCGGCCGGCGTGTTGAGATTCCGCCAACTCGCCCGCGCCGGGTCGCAACGCTCGATCGACTCGGCCGGCAGTTCGACCGCGTCGAGGCGCGCGACCAGGCGACTCACGCGGAACTCGCCGCCGGCCAGCAGTTGGGCCGCGACGGCGCCGGCGCGGGCCGGGTAGTAGCCGGGGAATGGGGCGAAGTGTTGGTCGCCGTGCGCCAGGACTGCTGAAGAGAGCGAGTCGCCGGTGAGGTGGACGAGTCCGCTGACGAGTAAGGCTGACAGCCCCGGCGAGTCGCAGGTCGCCACCACCGCGCCGGCGCAGCCGAGGTCGGTAACTACTGCCAACCCGGCCGCGAAGCCGGCCAGCGGCCCCGAGTCCGGCAAGGTATCGACCGCGACGGCCAAGCCCAGGTCGGCGGCGAGTTGCGCGGCGCGCGTGTCGGGCGAAGCGACCGAAACGACAATTTTCGACATCGGCACTGCCGCCCCGAGCGCCCGCGCCACGTGGGCCAGGAACGGCTCGCCGCGCCACACCAGCCCCGCCTTCTCCGCGCCCATGCGGCTCGACTTGCCGCCGGCGAGGATCAGCCCGCCGACTCGCCCCGGCTCAGCCGTCACGGGGCGTCCGTGCCGGCAGGTGGTCGGCCGCAAGTGGCCAGCGCTGTGCGAGTTCGGCTCGGGCGCCGGTCTCGTAGTCGGCGTAGTCGAAGCCCGGCGCCATGGTCGCGCCGATGAGGCTGTAGCCGGCCGCGCCGGCGAGGCGGACGCTGCCCTGCCAGACGCCGCCGGGGACGGTGAGTTGCGGCTGTTGGTCGCGCACGAGGTCGTGGCCTAGCACACACAGTGTGTGCGTGCCGTCGGGGTGGAGTTGGAGCATTTCGAGCGGGTCGCCGAGGTAGAAGTGGAACACCTCGTCGCCAGGCAGGCGGTGCATTTCCGAGACGGCGTTGCCGGTGAGCAGGTAGTAGATGGCCGTCCCCGTTGGCCGCGTGCCCCCGTCGGTGGGGGTGGTCGTGGCGCTGCGCCAGGTCTCGCGGAAGTGGCCACCCTCCACGGGGTGGGGTTCGAGTTTTAGGCGTTGAATTACCTCGGCGGCGCTCATCACGGCAGCATTCTCCTAGAGTGTACTTCAGGACAGTCTAGCGGCCGTCTCCAGTTCCCTCCCCCCTCCGAGGGGGAGGGCTAGGGTGGGGGGGCCAAGCCATCGCCGAGCAACTCTGACTCACTCCAACGCCTCTTATGATGGCGAGCCCCCCCCCTAACCCTCCCCCTCGGAGGGGGGAGGGAACTGGAGAAGAGTGTCACCTGCGCCTAAAACGCGATCTAACGGCTAGGTTCGGGCGGTGAGCACAGTGTAGCCGCGGTTGTCGATGCTTTCCACGTCGCCGAACGACTCGACGATTTCGGGGATCGTCTGCACCGGCATCTTCGTGACGAGTACGAACCGCCCGGCCGGTTTGAGCAGGTCGCGCGCCTGGCTGATGAATAGCCGCGCGACTTCGGAGTTGGCGTAGTACGGCGGGTTGGCGAGGATTAAATCGTAGCCGGCCGGCGTTAAGCCTTCGAGGTTCGGGCTGGTCAGAATGTGGGTGTTGGCGACAGTGTTGCGTTCGATATTGCGGCGTGTGAGTTCGGTCGCGCGGATGTTGCTGTCGATGAATGTGACGGTGACGTTTTCGGCGAGCGTGCTGGCGAGGCAACCGACGCTGCCGTTACCGCAGCCGAGGTCTAATACGTGGTCGCCGGGGTGGACTTCCGCGACTTCGAGCATGGCCCGGCTGCCGGCGTCCATCTCGCCGTAACTAAAAGTACCGGGCCAGGTTTCGATCACGAGGCTGGGGCCGTCGCCGATCTTGGCGTGGAAGGTCTGCGCGTGCCGGCGGCGGGGTTGCTCGCCGGTTCGGGTGCTCCAGAACGCCATGCCGATTTTGGAGGTGGGCGTCTCGCCGGCCTTGCCGTAGACGCGCTTCATCCACTTGGCGAACTGCGTGTCCTTCTCGTACTCCGAGAGAGTAATCAGCGTGCCGCCATCATGCAAGATGTGGTAGCTCTGCTCGACGATATCGACTTTGAGTTCGCGGTCGGCCTGCGACGCGGCGGGGAACAGCACCGTCTGGAACGTCTCGCCGATGTCCCACAGGTCGGGGTGCAGCACCACGGCGGCCTCCACCTTTTCCTGTTCGAGTTTTTCGCGCAGCCGCATCGCAATGAATGCGTCCATCTGGAAGCAGACAATTCGCGCCTCGGGGTGGTCGGCGCGGACGGCGGTCACGAGTTGCGTCACCGGCCACGGCGACCCCAGACTAATGCAGATCGGCCCTGCGACGCGGCTTTTAGCACTGGCGTAGAGTTCGGCGAGATACTTCATGCGGGCATTCTACGGGGCCACCACCCTGGGCGGCGGGGCGAGTTCGGGGGTGATGCGCTCGACCAGGCGGCGGAAGTCGGGGCGGGTGCGCAGGATGGCGAGGTCGTCGTCGGTAGCCATGTGTGCGGCATCGCGGTAGCCGGCGGCGATGGCTTCCGTGAGGTGGGCCATGGCGCGGTCGGCGTCGAGTTTGGCGTTGGCAACGTCCCCGGCCTTGGCGTAGCAGCCGGCGGCAAGGGCGCGGTAGCACGCGCGGTCGTAGAGGCTGCCGGCATCCGCGAGGGCGAGCGCCTCGTGCATCTCGGCCGTCGCGCGGCAGCCGGGGCCGTCGCCGGTCGCGGCGAGGTGGCGGGCGCAGAGTTCCAGCATCGGGCGAACCCAGGTAGGATTGAGTTCCTTCGCCCCGGCGACGTGGCGAACGTAGTCGTCGGCGGTGGCGATCGCGTCGGCCCCCCGGCCGAGTGCCGAGTAGCAGGAAACCAGTTGCCAAGCCGCAGCTCCGAACACCTGGTCGTTGGCCAACGCGCGGGGCTTCAGCCGCCGCACCGCGTCTTCTAAAAGTGGCAGCGCGTGGCCTTCGCGCTTGGCATCGCGGAGACGCGACGCTAGGTTATTCATGCTCCTGAGCGTGTCGGGGTGGTCGGGGCCGAGCTTGACCGTTCGCAGCCCCAACTCCCGTTCCCACAGCGCCAGCGCCTCGGCCGCGCGGCCGGCGTGGTAGTACGAGGTGGCCAGGCTGTCCATGACGGCGAGCGTGTCGGGGTGGTCGGGGCCGACTGCGGACGTGTACAGTGCCAGCACCCGTTCCCACAGCGCCAGCGCCTCGGCCGCGCGGCCGGCGGCGTCGTAAGAGGTGGCTAGGCTGAGCATGACGTTGCGCGTGCCGGGGTAGCCCAACCCAGGCGTTGCTGCGTGGAGGTCGCGGCAGCGCTCGAACATCGTGGTGGCCTCGGCGGGCTGGCCTAGGTTCAGGTACGAAATGCCGAGCATGTACCGCAGCGATGCCTCGGCCGGTGGGTCGTTCCCGAAGCGGCCGGTGAGCTTCTTCGCCGCCACGTCAATCGCCTGACGCAGCGTTACGTTAACCCCTAGCCCGCCGTCTTGTCCTACCGGCCCCGCCGCCGCAAAGATGTCGTACACCACGAAATTCAGCGTCTGCCAGACGCTATCGGATCGCGCCATAAATCTGGCGGCGTTTGAGTCGGCGGCAGCGCGCTCCTTCGCCTCGCCGTCGCGCGCCGCCTCTGCCCTGGCGGCGTTCTCCTCGGCGACTTGCTTCTGCGCGGCCTCCCCCGCCAGCGCAATCTCCGCCGCCCGCCGCGCGCTCTCGGCCCGCACCAGCCCCGCCGCGATGCCGGCCACGCCGAGGGCCACGACGGCCGCGACGATGCGGCGGCGCTTGGCCCGCTCGGCGGCGCGGACGGTCACTTCGGCGGCGTCGAGTTCGGCCTTGCGGGCGCGCTCGTCGGCGGCGGAGCGGAGGGTCGCCACCTCACGCGCCACGACCGCCGCGTCGGAGGGGCGGTCGGCGGGGTCCACGCTCAGGCAGCGCTTGCAGAGGGCCACCGCGTCGGGGTCGGCGCCGCAGCCGTAGAGGCGCGCGAGGGCGGCTTTGGTGTTGCCGCGCATGGCGGCGACGCGGGTCGATTCGGCGGTCGCGCCCTCGAACGGGGGTGGCCGGTGAGCAGCACGCAGAGAATCGCGCCGAGGCCGAACACGTCACTGCGGGTGTCAACCGATTCGAGGTCGCCGGCGGCCTGCTCGGGGGGCATGTAGGCGGGGGTGCCGAGGACGCTGCCGGCCTGCGTGTCGTCGCGGTCGGAGTCGCGCGGCGTGCGGATTTCGGTGGCGGTCGCTCCCGAATCGGCGACGGCGGCGGACTCCGGCCGGGCGGGGGTGCCGAGGACTTTCGCCAAGCCCCAGTCCATGACTTGGACCTCGCCGAACGCCCCGACCATGATGTTGGCGGGCTTCAGGTCGCGGTGGATCACGCGGCGGCTGTGGGCGTAGCCGAGCGCCTTGCCGACGGCCTCGGTGACGGCGAGGGCGTCGATGGGTGCCCCGCGCTGGAGGAGGGCTTCGAGGGTGTCGCCCTTGATGAGTTTCATCGCCAGGAACGGCCGGCCCGAGGGAGTGGTGCCGACCTGGTAGACGGCGGGGATGCCGGGGTGCTGCAACTGGCCGGTGATGCGGGCCTCTTCGAGGAAGCGGACGGCGGCGCGCGACCCTGGGGCGTAGCGGTCTTGCAGCAGCTTGACGGCCACCTCGCGGTCGAGGGCAAGATCGGTGGCGCGGTAGACGGCCCCCATGCCGCCCCGGCCGATCTCGACGCCGAGTGCGTAGCCGGGCGGACTGGCGGGGTTGGGCGGCGGCGGGTCGGGCTGGGGCGTCAGGTCGCGGGTTCCGGTCGGCATCGGCGTCCTCGGCCGGTGGGCGGCGGCATCCTCGGCTGAGTGTATGAGGCGCGAACGCCGGCTGCAACGGGCGACCGGGGCGCGATGCGGGTTGCTGTGGCGATTTGGCTTCGTCCCCTCCCCCCTCCGAGGGGGAGGGCTAGGGTGGGGGGGCGAG
>CAXTPM010000131.1:0-10748 GCA_964245865.1 uncultured Fimbriiglobus sp.
GCCGCGAGCCACCCCACCCGCGCGGAGTTGCCCCCATGCCGTTCAACCGCCAACCGCACCTGAAGGGCGACCTCCTCGAACTGAGGCCGCTCACGCCCGGCGACTTCGACGCGCTCTACGAAGTGGCGTCCGACCCCTTGGTGTGGGAGCTGCACCCCAACCACGACCGCTGGCAACTGCCGGTGTTCCGCGCGTTCTTCGACAAGGGACTCGCTTCCGGCGGGGCACTCACGGCCCTCGACCTGGCCGACGGCCGGGTGATCGGCTCGTCGCGCTACGGCCGCTTTGACGAGGCGGCGGGCGAGGTCGAAGTCGGCTGGACGTTCCTGGCCCGCGCATATTGGGGCGGGCGCTACAACGGCGAGATGAAGCGGCTGATGTTCGCGCACGCCTTCGGAGTCGCCAAGAGTGTGGTGCTGTTGATCGGCCCGGACAACTGGCGCTCGCGCCGCGCGGCGGAGAGGGTCGGCGGCGTCTTCGTCGGGACGAGGCCGAACGATGTCGGGCGGGAGAGCGCGGTGTACCGGGTGGAGCGGCCGGCGGGGGGCTAGACCCCTCGCCGCGCCGGGGGGACTAGCCACCGCGCGGCGCTCCGCTCGCGCGCCCACTCGTACAGACCCATGTCTAGCCGGTTCTGTTCCGCGAGGCGGGACAGGAGTTTCTCGTCCACCTCGAAGCGGCGGTGCGGCACCCCCGGCGAGCCTTTCACCTCGGCGGCTTCGGCGGTGCGGTTCGCGATTAGGCGGCGGTTCTCGACCGGGAAGCGGTAGAACGCGATTAGCCCGTCCACGAAGTCGTCGAGGTGCTCGGTCACGCAGAAGTCGAAGAGCGTCGAGAGGTTGTGGACTGCCTCATCGAGGTCGCCGTCGCCGAGGGCAGGGTAGTGCCGGAAGCCGCGCCGGGTGAGCAACTTCACCTGGTAGTTCGTGACCTCGACGCCGCCGCACTCCACGTAGTCCGCGAACGAGCCGCCGAACGCGCCGACGGACTTCACGAGGTGGAAGTGCGAGACGGTGCGCTCGACGGGGTGGCGGATCACGGTCGAGTAGCGGAACGGCTCGGGCATCGCCTCGTGGGCGCCGAACGCCATATGCCCGGAGTAGAGCCGGGCGTGGGTGGGCAGGCGCCCGGCGCCCCAGAACGCGCGGAACACGTCCGCGTAGGCCAGGCCGTGGTTCTGGGCGACACGGTACATCTCGGTGTAGGTGTGCGGGCGACCGTGGTGGACCCCGCCGGGGAGGAGGTCGTCCTCGAGGTGCCGCTCGTCGGCCCGGACGAGCGGCTTCCAGAGGTTCTCGACCACGCTGGTGCCGCCGGACTTGTGGACGTGCAAGAACAAGTGGCGGAGCATGGGGCGTCCGGGACTAGGGCGGCGGAACACGGCACTGATCGGCACGGGTGGGCGGAAACTTCGGCCGAATCGCGCTTGACCCCCCGGCGTGGGTCGGTTATTGGCCCGGTGCTTTCTCGCACTCGACCCGGCGACGCGCCCCCTTCCCGCCCGTGTTCCGCACCCGAAAGGCTGCGGCCGCAGCGAAGCGACACGGGGGGACGAGTCCATGCGGAGCCGGGGCCGTGTTCCGCAGCCGGGGGGCTGCGGCTGAATCGAAGCAAACCGAGGGGGACGAGTCCATGCGGAACCAGGGTCAACAGTGGGCGTGGCGGGCCGTCACCCGGCGCCTACTCATCGCGCCGGTCGTGGCGGGGCTGGCCGGGTCGCCCGCGCTCGCCCAATCGAGTGGCGGGGCCAAAGCCGCGCCGGGGTCGTCCAAGCCGTCGGACCCCAAAGACTTGCTCAAGGCCGGCCGCGAGGCGCTCAAAGCGGGCAACCTCGACCAGGCCCAAGACCTCGCCAAGCAGGCCGACGCCAACAACGCCACCGGCAGTTGGGGCTTGTTCGCCGACACGCCCGAGTCGCTCGAAAAAGACATCGCCGCCGCGCGGGCCAAGGCCAGCAAAGTCGAGGCCCAGCGCCTCGTGAAAAGTGCGCGAGAGATGAGCGCCAAGCCGGCCCGCACCCCCGGCGAGCGCATCGCCAACCTCGACGCGGCGTATGCGATGGCCGACAAGGCCATGACCCTCGCCGGGCCGGGCGACTTCCTCGGCGACATGTTCAGCGCCGGCGAGCGCCCGGACAAGGTGAAAAAAGAGATCGACGCGGCGCGGGTGACGCTGCGCAACGCCAACCCCGGCGTGGTCAGTGCCGCGGCCGCGGCGCCCAAAGACGCGCCGAGCTTCGGCGGCGTCAAGCAGGCGGGCGCGGCGGTGCCGATGCCCGGCAAGACCCCGGCGCCGAGCGTGGGCGTGAGCGACGCGGATCGCAAGAAGGCGTCTGCGCTGGTGGCCTCGGCGCGGGAGATGATCCGCGCCGGCAAGTTCGCCGAGGCCAAGGCGCTCGCCACGCAAGCTCAAGCGATGAACGTGCCGGTCGCCACCCCGGCGGACTTGCCCGAGGGCGTGGTCCGCGAGGCGGTCGCCGGCGGCAAGGCCAAGGTGGACCTGCTCCTGAAGCAGGCCGACGCGGCGGCGGTGGCGAAGGACTTCGCCAAGGCCGACTCGCAGCTCAGCGAGGCCAAGGCGCTCGCTCAGGGGCTGGGCTTAAGCACGAAGTCAATGGACGACCAGATGGTCGCGGTGCGCAAGCTCGCCGAGTCGGCCCCGGCCGTCGCGGTGGCGGCGCCGGGCCTGCCGGCGCTCCCGGCCGTGCCGGCGATGCCCAGCCTGCCCGGCGCGGTCGCCATCGACATCCCGAGTGCTCCCGCCGGCGCCCCGGTGATGCCGTCGATCCCTGTCGCCCCCAGCATTCCGAGCGCGCCGAGCGTCCCGGCCGTCGCCGCCACCGAGCCGGTCGCTCCGGCTCTCCCCGGCATCATGGTCCCCGCGCCCGGTTCCTTGAGCGCCAACGTCAAGCCGGCGCCGATGCCGGTGGTGGTGCCCAAGGCGCTCAGCCTCGGCGGCGAGCAACTCCTGGCCCAAGCGAAGTCGTCGCTCCAGTCGGGCGACCTCGAGATGGCCAAGAAGCTCTGCTACCAGGCAATCAACTCCGACCCGGCGTCGAAGGACGAGGCGTCGGCACTGCTCCGGGAAATCAACGCCGAGGCGTTCACGCGCACCAAGACCGAGGCGAGCGCGACCCTCAAGAACGCATCGATCGCGTACCAGGGCAAGCACTACGAGCAGTGCCTCGCCACCCTGAAGTTCATCGACCCCGCCACGCTCACCGTCGAGCAGCGCATGCAGCTCGACACGATGGCCGAGAACTGCCAGCGCGAGATGGCGAAGATCAAGCCGGCGTCGGCCGGGGTGGCCGCGGCGCAGATTCCGCCGGAACTCCCGGCAGTGCCCGGCGCCCCCCCTGTGGTGGCCGCGCCGCCCGCCCCGACCGCCGCGGATCAGGTCCGCAGTGCCGCACAGATCGAGTTCGGCAAGCTGCGCTCCGACGGCCTTGAGGCGATGGACAAGGCGAGCGCCGCGTTCCAGAAGGGCGACGCGGATGTCGCCGTGCAGATGCTGGCCGACTACGTGGCCCGCGTCAAAGCATCGAGCCTCGACGCCGGGCGCCAGGCCCAACTCACCACCCGGCCCGAGCAGCGCCTGGCCACCTACCGCAACATGGCCCACCAGGTCACGTTCCTCAAGGGCGAGCAGAAGCAGAAGCAGGAGAACCGCGAGAAGACGCTCGGCACCGAACTCGCCAAGCAGCAGAAGTACGACGAGATCAAGAAGAAGACTGCCGAGGTCAACGACCTCGTGAAGCAGAAGAAGTTCCGCGACGCCGAGAGTTTGGCGCTCGTGTGCAAGAATATGGACCCCGAAGACCCGACGCTGAACACGCTGTACGAGGTGTGCAAGCGCCAGCGCCGGCTGGACGAGGTGACGCGCAACAAGTCCGAACGCGAGCAGCAATATTACGGCCTCCTCACGGATGCCGATAAGGTCGGCCCCGACGTGAGCGGCGAGCACCCCCTGGTGGTGGACCCCGCCCGCGCCCTCAATGCCCGCCGCCGGGGCGAGGGGAGCGAACTCTACGTCCGCCCGCTCACCGAGACCGAGCGCGAGATCGAGGTCAAACTCGAGCGCCTGATCTCGGTGGACTTCAAGGACAAGACCCTGCGCGACGTGCTCGACAACCTCAAGGGGCAGTCGGGCCTCAACATCACGGTGGACAGTGCCTCGCTCTCGGACGCGAGCATCAACCTCGACGCGGTGAAGATCGACGAGAGCCTGCGCGACCTCTCGATCCGCGACGTGATGACGATTCTCTTGGATAAGGCTCGGTTGAAGTTCGTGATCGAGAACAACGTCGTCCGCGTGACCACCGAGAAGAAGGCCCAGGGCAAGCTCATCACCAAAGTGTTCTCGGTGATGGAACTCGTGACCCCGGTGCCCGACTTCGCCCTCGCCCCGCACCAGTCGATGGCGGCGGCGATGAAGAAGGCCGCGGGCGGCACGCCGTCGTGGCAGGACAACGGCGGCGGGCGTTCGACCTACAACTCCGGCGGCATGGGCGGCAGCGCCGAACTCGTCAGCGGCCGCATCCCCGGCGTCCCCGGCGGAGTGCAGGGCAACCTTGACAACCAGTCCAACAACAACGCCTCGCCGCTGGCCGACAGCGCGACGCTCGCCACCAGCGGCCGGGTGAACCACAGCGACAAGCTCAAAAAGCTCATCACCGCGATGGTCAAGCCGTACTCGTGGCAGGAGGCTGGCGGCAGCGGCAAAGTCGAGTACTTCGACCTCGGCGGTGCCCTGGTGGTGAACCAGACGGCCGACGTGATCGGCGAGGTGCAGCAACTGTTGGAGTCGCTGCGCCGGCTGCAGGAAGTCTCGGTGTCGGTCGAGATTCGCGTGGTCTCCTTGAGCGAGTCGTTCTTCGAGCGGATCGGGGTAGACTTCGCCGCGAACATCAAGACCACCAACCGCGGCAACTTCGAGAAGCAACTGACGACCGGCCAGTTCGCCAGCGAGCCGTTCATCAACTCGATCAGTGCGAACAACGTCACGGTCGGGTACAACCCCACCGCCGGCGGGTTCACGAGTGACTTGAACGTGCCGATCCGCACGAACAGCTACGGCCTCGGCGTGCCCCCCTTCGGCGGCTACCCTGGGCCGGGCAACGGCGGGCTGGGCGTGGGCCTGGCGTTCCTGAACGACATCCAGGTGTTCCTGTTCATGGAAGCCGCGGCCGGCGACCGGCGCGTGAACATCATGCAAGCCCCGAAGATCACGCTGTTCAACGGCCAGACCTCGACGGTGTTCGTGAGCGACTTCGCGTTCTTCACGACGGGCTTGGACGTGATCAACGTCGGCGGGCAGTTCGTGTACATCCCGCGCAACACGCCGATCCCGATCGGCAATAGCCCCGCCCCTCCGGGCGTGCAGTCGGGTGCGGCCATCCCCGGCGTGACAGTGACCGTGCAGGCGATCGTGTCGAGCGACCGCCGGTTCGTCCGGCTCAACCTGGCCCCGACGCTGACCAGCCTGACGAGTGCGACGGTGCCGCTGTTCCCCGTGACGGCGTTCATCACCCCGGTGTTCGAGGGCGGTTCGCAGGGCGTGCCGATCCCGTTCACGCAGTTCTTCCAGCAGCCGAGCATCTCGGAGATCAACGTGCAGACCACGGTGCAGGTGCCCGACGGCGGCACGGTGGTGCTGGGGGGCTTGAAGACGCTCGCGGAAGGCCGCAACGAGTTCGGCCCGCCGGTGCTCTCGCAAATCCCCTACGTGAACCGGTTGTTCCGCAACCAGGGGATCGGCCGCGAGACGCGGCACATCATGCTGATGGTGACGCCGCGCATCATCATCCAGTCGGAAGAAGAGCTGAACCAGACCGGCGGCGGCACCGGCGGCACCGGCATCGGGCAGTAGTCATGACGAGTGGTCGGTGGTCAGTTGAAGAGACGAGCGAAGAGTTGAAAGCCCAGGGACGAGCGTCCCTGGGGACACGCGGCCCCGAGACTCGGCTTGAGTCTCGGGGCCGCGTGCGTTCGCGGCGAGTCTCCGAGGGGGGGCGTCAGCCCTCCGTGTCTGACACCCGCGATGGCCAGACACGGAGGGCTGACGCCCCCCGCTCGGGGACATCAGGGCGCCCCCAGCCGCCCCAGCGCCGCCCGCGCCTCCATCGTCAGCCGCATCTCCGGGTTGCCGGCGGCGTACTCCTTCAGCAGCGCGACGGCCTCCGGGGTGGCGATGCGCTCGAGCAGATCGACGGCGCGCGACTCCCAAATCGTCGCCCCCGGTGCCGCGAGCCGCCGCTTGAGTTCGGCGACTGCGCCGGGGTCGTGCTGGAGCCGCCAGAGCGCGTCGATGACTTCGCGCCTCACCGGCCGGCCGCCGCCCCGTGGCGCCGGGGGCGCGGGGTCGGCGTCGAGTGCCAGTGCCGCCCACGCCGCGCGGCGTTCGTCGTCGGTGAGTGGCGGCGGCTTGAAACTGCCGAGGCGCGACACATCGACCACTTCCGCCCGGCCGCGCCCGTAGCTCACGAAGTGGCGCCCGTCGCCGGTGAAGCCCCACTCGTCCCCCGCCGGCCGCATCGTCGCCACGGGGAGCCAGGTACGAGTGTCGAAGAATCGCACTGGCCTCGGCGGCGGGTGGCTGCCGCCCTGCCCGCGCGGCGGGGGGACGACGACCGCCGCCAGGTGGCCGCGTGGAGCCAGGACGAACGTGCGGTCCTCGTGGCCCCACATTTCCACCCGCAGGAACGAGCCGTCGCTTGCCTCGTCGGCCACGGCCCGGCCGTCGGCGCGGCTGACGACGCTGAAGCCGTCGTTGCGGCCGTCGAACTCGTAGCGGCCGTCGGCCGTGGGGGCCGGGCCGAGCGGGCCGAACGGCCGGGCCGGCTTGTGCCCCCCGGTCGCCAGGTCAAAGTCGAACCCCTCGCGCCGCCGGTCGGCAATCAGATGCCGCCGCGCCCCGGTCGCGGCGTCGTACACCGCGAGCCGCAGGTCGTCGCCCCGGAGGTGGAACAGCGCCGCCAGCCCCCCGCCGGGCGCGGCGAAGTCGTACTGATTCCCCGGCAGCGGCTCGGTCGAGACCCACGTCCACTCGGGCGCCGCGAGGTCGCAGAAGTGCAGCCGTTACACCTCGTCGGCGGTCTGGGTCATGACCCCCAGCACCGAGCCGCCGGGTAGAATCTTGGCGCGCCCCGGCCGGCCCGGCGGCAGTTCGCCCCGCTTCTCGGGACCGCCCGCGAGGTCGATCCGCCGCACCCGCCCCGAGTACGCTACCGTCACGACGCCGCTTCGGCCGACTGCTCCGGCGAACGCCAGCGGCTCGGCGGCGATCGCAGTCGGCGGCTCGAAGTCGTCGCGGGACAACTGCGCGCCGGTGGCCGCGTCGAGTACGATCAGCCGCGCCGGGTTGGTAAGGCCCAAGTCGAGCCGGTCGCCGCCGGCCGAGAAGCCGAGGGCCGACACGCCGGAGTCGCGCGCGAGCTTGAGCGGCACGCGCAGCCGCTGGGTGCCGCCGGGGTAGTCCAGCACCACGAGGTCGCCCTCGCGCCCCCTCACGACCGCGAGCCGCTTGCCGTCGGGCGACAGGGCCACGGGGTCGAACGGCCGGCAGTCCAGCGGGATCGGCGGCAGCACCTTCTTGGCGTCGAGATCGACGCGCAGGATGCCGGTTTCGGTCGGCGTGAGCAGCACGCGCCCGCCCTCGGCCAGCACGAATCCGCCGGCGCACTGCTTCACGCCGAGTTCGATGCGCGGCAGTTCCTTGCCCGTCGTCAGGTCGATGCGCGCCAGATGCATCGGTTTGTAGCCCCTGCCATCGGGTTCGGGGCCGACCCAGAGGAACTCGTCGCCCCGGAACAACTTCGGGTAGTACGACGAAATGTCCTTCACGGACGCGACCCTCGCGCCGTCGGCCACGCGCCAGATGATCGCGCCGCCGTTCTTGCCAGTGAGCAGGTATCGCCCGTCTGGCGAAAGAGTCCACCCGTCACGGCCCAAGTACGTCCCCGGCTCGGTAAACGTCTGGATCACCTCGCCGGCCGGGCCGACGAGTTGGAAGCGTTTCTCCTTGCCGCCTGGGCCGACCAGCTTCGCCTCGGCCGGTGCCGGCGCGTCCTTGCGGGTCGCCAAGTCGAAGTGCCGCTCGACTCCGTCCCGGCGAGTGACGCGCGCGAGGCGCCCGCCGGGGATCAGTTCGACGGCGGCGTATCGCTTGCCGAAGTACAGCGACTCGCCGAACTGCATGACCAAGCGCGGCGCGTTCGGCGCCGCCATCCCGACCGCCACCGCCGCCGCCAGCGCCGCGAAGACCATCGCCCGCCCCCCGCTTGCCCCGCCGACTCGCGGCGTCTAGTTTAACGGTAGTCACCCCGTCGCCACCAGCACCCGAAATCGAGAAGCCGTCATGGCCTTCACCCGCGCCCCCCTGCCCTACGCCTACGACGCCTTGGAGCCGCACATCGACGCCAAGACGATGGAAGTGCATTCGACCAAGCACCACCAGACGTATGTCGATAACCTCAACAAAGCGCTCGACGGCCACGCCGACCTGGCCGCGCACGACATCGAGAGCCTGCTCAAAAACATCAGCAGTGTGCCGGAGTCGATCCGCCAGGTGGTGGTCAACAACGGCGGCGGGCACCACAACCACGCCTTATTCTTTGACATCATGACCCCCGGCGGCGCCGCCGCCCCCACCGGCCCACTCGCCGACGCAATCAACTCGGTGTTCGGCGACTTCGCCAAGATGAAGGACACCGTAAAGGCCAACGCCCTCGGCCAGTTCGGCAGCGGCTGGAGTTGGGTCGTCCACAGCCCCGCCTCGGGCAAGCTCGAAGCGGTCAAGCGCCCCAACCAGGACAGTCCCTTAATGAACGGCCTCGTGCCGCTGTTCGGCATCGACGTGTGGGAGCACGCCTACTACCTGAAGTATCAGAACTTGCGCGCTGGCTACGTCGATGCGTGGTGGAACACCGTCAACTGGGACAAAGTCGGCGAGTTGTTTGCGAAGGCGAAGTAGTTACAATTAAAGCAGTGGATTGAAAGCCCGCCGTCCGCGACGGCGGGTCCGCCCCAGACCCGCGAAAGGAGGATGCAAGTGATACCCGACGACATACGCCGGCCCCACCGCCCCTCCCGTAGCTCAGCGGTCAGAGCGCGAGCCTTATAAGCTCGTGGTCGCGGGTTCGACCCCCGCCGGGAGGACTCGCCTAGCCAAGCCGACCCAAGACCTCCCCGAACTCCCGCAAAACCACGTCCGGCCCCGCCGCCTCGGCCTCGCCGGGTTCGCCCGCGCCGCCCGGCACCAGCCACACGCGCATCCCCGCCGCCCTCGCCGTGGCCACATCGACCGCCATGTCGCCGACGTAAATCGTCCGATCCGCTGAAACCCCCAGCCGCCGGCACCCCTCCACTAGCATGGCCGGGTCGGGCTTCGCGGCGCCCACGTCGTCGGGGCCGAGCACGCAGTCCATGACTGGGTTGAGTCCCAGGTGGGCGACCAGTTGCCGCGTGAACTCGACCCGCTTGTTGCTGCACACCCCCAACTTGAGGCCGCGCCGGTGCAGTTCATCCAGCGTCCCCTCGACCCCCGGCAGCAGGCGCGTCAGCGCCAAGAAGACCGTGCGGTGGTGCTCGCGGTAGAACTCGACCGCCTCGAGCGGGTCGGCCCCAGGCACCAGGTCGATCATGAGTTGGTCCAGTCCCAGCCCGACGTGGGTGCGGACTTGTGGCTCAGCCAAACCGGCGAGGCCGTAGTGCTGCCGGGTGGCGTTCACGCTCGCGGTGATCGCCGCGAAGCTGTCGGCCAGCGTGCCGTCGAAGTCGAACAGCATCGCGGCGATCGGCCCGTCGGTCGGCATGGAAAACTCCCCAGTCCCTTCACCGCCGCCCCGCAACTCGGCTATCGTAGGGAGAGCGACCTCCCCCGCCAGCCGAACGCGGATGTGCCGATGCCCGAACCCGACCCGATGCCCCCGCCCCCGCACGAGGGCAACGGCCACGCCGCCGACCCCAACGTGCCGCCGCTCACCGCCGAGTCGGTGTTCCGCGACTACGCGCCGCGCATTTACCACGTCGCGCGGCGGATGCTCAACAACGATGCCGACGCCGAGGACGTGACCCAGGACGTACTCTTGCAGGTCGTGCGAAAGCTGCACACCTTCCGCGGCGACTCGTCACTCACGACGTGGCTGCACCGGGTCACGGTGAACGCGGCGCTCGCCGTGCGCGAGAAGCGGGCCAACCGCGCCAAGCACGAGACCGCCACGGGCGACGAGACCGCCCTCGAAGCCGAGAGCGACGCGCTCGGCGCGAAGTTGCCCCGCCTCGGGCACCCCGCGCCGGACCAGATCGCGCTCGCCGGAGAGCAGCGCCGCCTCATCGACCGGGCCATCGCGCGGTTGCCGGACCTGTACCGCGACGTGTACGTGCTCGCGGATGTCGAGGGGTTGCCGAACGAACAAATCGGGGAAATGCTCGACCTGAGTGTCCCCGCTGTCAAGAGCCGACTGCACCGGGCGAGGCTGCGCATGCGCGACAGCCTCGCGCCGCACTTCGAGGAAGTCACGCCATGAGCGAAGCGACCACACCGGGCGAAGCGACCAGCCCGAGCGAACTCGCCTGCAGCGACCTGGACGACCACCTGCACGACTTCGTCGGCGGCGGACTCAGCGCCGAGTTATTCATCCTGGTCGAGACCCACTGCGGCACCTGCCCCGACTGCACCCGCAGCCTCACACTCTACCGCGCGACCATCCACCTGTCGCGCGCGATGCCGAAGCACGAGGACGAGACGCT
>CAXTPM010000132.1:0-10710 GCA_964245865.1 uncultured Fimbriiglobus sp.
GGTTCGGGAACAGAAGGCACTGATCTGCGATTTGGTCCGCGACGTGTTCGAGCCACCCACTGGGAGCGGTTCACCTCGCGTCGGGGTACGGCCAGCCAACGCCATCGCGCTCGCAGAGCGGATGTATGCTTGCCGGGATTTCTCGGACATGCCTGCACTCGGCGCGGCCCTAGCGGATGCCGGCTGCTCTGACGCGAATGTCTTGGCACACTGCCACGCAGATCGACCGCACGTCCGGGGGTGCTGGGTCGCAGACCAACTCCTCGGCAAAACGAGCCATTGACACGCACATTGCGCGAGGACGGCACCGAGTCGAAAAGGCTTTCGACAACCTGAGCGGCGGGCGTCAGCCCTCCGAGCCAGCCCAACACTTATCGCTTGCCATAAGTGTTGGGCTGGCTCGGAGGGCTGACGCCCGCCGCTCAGGAAAGCGTCCCGTTCGCCCTAGAAATCCCCCGGCACTTCCCCCCCCGCCCGTGTGCCGGTCGCGCGCCACACGTCTCGGTCCACACTCGAGCGCACGAAGCGCACGCTGCCGTCCATGAGCGCCGAGTTCACGCCGCCGGTGTGGTAGCTGCGCGAGGTGGTGGCCGTGTCGGTCGGCTGCGTGGTGGTGACGCCCAGCCGGCTGCTGGTGAAGTCCGCGTCGGGGTTGGTCGAGAACGGCACGACGGTGTTCGGCGGGAAGGTGTGCGTGGTGGCGGTGTGGCTGGTGCCGCGGCCGAGTCGCCCCTGCGGGACGCGCGGGCGCCGAGTTGCACCGCCGCACCCGCCCGGCTACACTAGCCGCACCCCTCACCGTGGGAGCGCCGATGGTGGAACTGTTCGACCACACCGCCGACCTCGGCATCCGCATTGCTTCCCCCGACTTGCCGGGGCTGTACGCCGAGGCGGTGCGCGGCTTCGCCCTCGCTCTGTTGGATGAGCCGACCGCCGTGCTACCGGCGCAGGCGCGTACCCTCACCGTCGTGGGCGAGGACCGCGAGTATTTGCTGTTCGACCTGTTGCGCGAACTGCTCGCGCAGTTCGAGGACGACCGCTTCCTGCCGCTCGACGCCGCAGTGACGGTCGGTCCGCCGGGGCTGATTGCCGTCGTGCGCGGCGAACCTTTCGACGCCGCGCGCCATCGCTACGCCAGGGAAGTGAAGGCAATCACCTACCACGAACTCAGCGTGACTGAAACACCCGACGGCTTCGTCGCCGAAGTCATCGTCGATATTTAATCTAGGTGCAACATGGCCAAGGGCGTCTACACGGGTCCGCTCGAACAGATCGACGAGTGCTGCTACCGCATTCCGAAATCTTACCGGCCGGACATGCTGGTCGATGGCATCGTGTTTAGCAACGACGCGTTGATGGAAAAGCTCAAGTCCGACCAAGCGCTCGACCAGGTGGCCAACGTCGCCACGCTCCCCGGCATCCAGGGCGCGAGCCTCGCCATGCCCGACATCCACTGGGGCTACGGCTTCTGCATCGGCGGCGTGTGCGCGACCGACCCCCTCGAAGGCGGGGTCATCAGCCCCGGCGGCGTCGGCTACGATATTAACTGCGGCGTGCGACTCATCAAGACGAATCTATTTTTAGACGATGTGGCCCCGCATTTACGCACCCTGATTAAAACACTATTCGACAACGTGCCGACCGGCGTCGGGCGCTCGGGCAAGTACAAGTTCGATGCTAAGGAAACCCGGCGCCTGATGGGCGAGGGCGTCAAATACGTCGTGGACCGCGGCCTCGGCAGCGTGCACGATTTAGACCACATCGAGGCCAACGGCCACATCCAGGGCGGCGACCCGGACGAGGTGAGCGACCACGCGGTGAAGCGCGGCGCCGACCAGTGCGGCACGCTGGGCAGCGGCAACCACTTCCTGGAAGTGCAGGTGGTCGATCGGGTTTGCGACGAGGCGGTGGCGAAGGCGTTCGGCCTCGAACTCAACCAGGTCTGCGTGATGATCCACAGCGGCTCGCGCGGACTGGGCTACCAGGTGTGTGATGATGCGCTCGCCGCGTTCCGCAACGTCCCGGCCAAGTACGGCATTACGCTCCCCGACCGCCAGTTGGCGTGTGCGCCGGCGGACTCGCCGGAGGGGAAAAAGTACATCGCCGCGATGCGGAGTGCGGCCAACTACGGCTTCTCGAACCGCCAGCTACTCATGCAGCAGGCGAAAGAGTGCTTCGCGGAAGTGTTCGGCCGCAGCGCCGAAAACCTGGGCATGAGTTTGCTCTACGACGTGGCGCACAACATCGCCAAACTCGAAACGCACACCGTCAACGGCCGCACCAAGCAGGTGTGGGTCCACCGCAAGGGGGCCACGCGCGCGTTTCCGGCCGGGCACCCCGAGGTGCCGAGTGCCTTCCGCAGTGTGGGGCAGCCGGTGCTCATCCCCGGCGACATGGGGCGAGCCTCTTGGATTTTGGTCGGCTCGCAGGGCAGCATGGAGCGCAGCTTCGGCACCACCTGCCACGGCGCGGGCCGGGCGATGAGTCGCACCCAAGCCGTCAAAGACGCGGCCGGGCGGCGCATCGACAAGGAACTCGAAAGCCGCGGCGTGATTGCGATGGCCAGCAGCCGCGCGGGACTCGCCGAGGAGCAGCCGCGCGCGTACAAGAACGTCGATGACGTGGTGGACGTGGTGCACCGGGCGAACCTGTCGCGGCAAGTCGCGCGGATGCGCCCCATCGGGGTGATTAAGGGGTAGCGCGATGCCGAACGCGGTGGACTACCCGACGCTCAGCGAGCCGGCGACGCCGGAGTACGTGCTGGCGCTTTTCGCCGATGGTGAGCGGCTCGACTGGCTCCTCGAACCGGAAGGCGAGGAGTTCGTACCGACCTTCGACACAACTGTCCGGCAGTGGGTACGGCGTCAGGGTTGGTTGTACGCCCCGCTCCACTTCGACTGGCGCGGCTTCGCCGAGGCGCTGAACAGCGATTTTGGCGTATCCGTCCCGATGGCGGAGTGGGAGGCCGTCCTGACGCCGCCGCGCGAGCGGACCTTGCGAGGTGTGTGCGAACTCATCGCCCGGCACGCCAGGCGACCCGTGGCGAGGCCGTACCCGATTTTCGGTTGCGACGGCCGCGCGGCGGGGGCGTTCCTCACTGTGCGGTCGATTCTGGCGGGCGCCGGGGCCGACGTTTCTGGCGTGGCGCCCTCGACAAAGTTGGCCGCGTTCGCACCGCTGTTGTCGCAGGTGCCGACGCTGACTGCCCTGATCGCGCTCGCGCCCGGCGCGCTGCCAGACCTCGTGTGGCCTGGGCGGCTGGTGGCGGGCTGGCGGCAGCAGGCGTTCGAGTTCGCGCTGCTCGCCTCGCCGATCTGCGTGCTCGCCGGCGTCGGCCTCCAATCGTGGCCGGTGGGCCTCGCCGGGTGTGCCGCAGTCTCCGCGACGGCCGCTTGGGCGATGTCCGGTCGCTCGAGTCGGCCGCGATTCGGGGAGTTGCGCACCTTCCGCGACCTGGCCCACTGTCTGGTGGCCGGGACCGTGTAGGCGCTCGCTGCGGCGGCGGGGCTATTTGATCGCCGCTAACTCCTCGACCGCGAGTGTGCCACTCTTTTGCCGTTGCGTTTGCTTGACGACCCGGCCCGGCACGGCGTCGGAGAGCCAAATCGTGACTTGCTTGTTGCCGGCCTCGGTGAACTCGGACCACGTCCACTTCGCGCAATCGTAGGTCTTGCCGAGCGCCTCGACCGACTCGCGTCCGGCCTCGGTCGCTTTGAGGCTCGGCTTCTGGAAGTCCTCGGGCTTCATCCCAGGGGGCGCGGCGAAGGAGCGCTGGAACTTCAGCGGCAGCGCGGGGTTAGTCTGGGTGTCGTTGACCCCGGCCGACTTGCGCTCGACGGTCGTCGTCTTCTCGACGACGCACGACTCGGGCGTCAGTTCGGCGAGGGTGTAGACATCGGTCACGGTGAGTTTACTGTCGCCGATCGCCGAGTGGGTGCGGCGGGTGACGGCGGTGCCGACGGGGAAGCGCTTCCAGTTCGCGTAGTCGGCGTTTTCCACCATCCCGGAGGGCGTTTCGCCGGGAGGAGTCGCGCCCGGTGCGGTGGCCCTCGGTGCCTCAGGAGCACTGCCCCGCCCGCAGCCGACGGCCGCGCCGAAGGCAAGTAACAAAACGGCCGTGCGCATCGGGGATCTCGTGAGCGGTTCCGGGAGAGGGGCGGGCCGCCAGTCGGCCCGCCGGGGGGCGGTCTACTTCTTCTTCGGGGCTTTAGGCTTGCCGGCGGTGCCGTAGCTCTCCTCGTCGGCGATCTGCTTGTCCTCGGCCTGAATCTTCGCCTTCTCCTCGTCGGAGAAGGTCTTCGGCTCGAACTTCGCGTCGCCGCCGCAGCCGACCGCGAAGGCGAGGAGGGCGGGGGCGATCCAGAGGCGGCTCATCAGTTTCGCTCCGGGGAGTGGTGGCTTAGAGGTCGCCGGGGAGCGGCATGCCGTCGTCGGCGACGACGAAGTACATGAACGCGACCGGATCGATGGCGAAGCGGATGAACTTGACCGAGCCGTCGGCGGCGACGGCGTTCAGGCCGCCGGTGTGCGACGAGCCGAAGTAGCGGCGCCAGACGCTACTGTTGGGGTCGAGAGTGCCGCCCTTGCCGTCGGGGCCGCCGCGGTAGAGCGCGCGGGGGTCGGTGTCGGACATCGGCGGGAAGTGGTAGCGGATGACACACTCGTCCCAGCCGGCGTTGTTCCAGCGCTCGTTATCGCCGCCGTCGCCGCCCTGCACCGCCGGCGGCAGGTTCTTCTCGGCCGCGAGTAGGGTGTTCGACAGGCCGTCGGTCACGTCGGCGATCCGGCGCTTGGCGCCCTGAGCGGGCCAGACGATCATCCCCTTGCGGCCGGGGGTGTTGCCGAAGTTTTCGGGGGTCCGCTCGTTGCGGCGTGGGGCCATGCCGAGTTTGAGAGTGCCGTTGGCCGGGATCGTCTGGTCGGGAATCTCGCCCAAGTTCTCGTGGACTTCGCCCTGGTAGTAACCGGCGTTACCGGCGTAGTCGCAGCGGCCGAACAGCCCCGTGCCGTAGCCGATTGGGGCGCGGCGGCTGGGGCAGTAGTAGGTTTTAATCAGAGCCTGGGCGACGCTGTCCTCGCCGTTGTAGTTCGCCGGTCGGCCCGTGTGGATCGGCGGCAGGTCGAACCGCGCGAGCCGGTAGACGTTCTCCTGCTCGATGTACGGCGTGATCTTGAACCAGTGGCTCCAGCCCTCGGGCGACGCGGCGTTGCAGCAGGTGGTGCCGCTCTCGTAGGCGCCGATCGGCTCGTTGTAAACCATCCCCGGCAGGCGCGGGTCGCCGTCGAACGGGCCGGTCGGGAAGTACTGGTACGCGCTCTCGTGGTTGTGGAACGCCAGCCCGATCTGCTTGAGGTTGTTCTGGCACTGCGTGCGGGCCGCGGCCTCGCGGACTTTCTGCACGGCGGGCAGCAGCAGCCCGATTAAGATGGCGATGATGGCGATGACCACCAACAATTCGATCAGCGTGAACGCGAGCCGGCGGGCCGGGCGCGACGAACGAGACATGGAGTGTCCTCGACTTAAGGGGGCCGGGCGATGCGGCTGCAATCGTCTGCGGCCACACCGACAAGCTACCCGCCCCAGTCGCGGTCGGGTGAAGACGCCGTGAAGCGGCGATACATTCACCGAACCGACACCGAGTCGTCACGCGGCCTTCGCGCCGAATTCACGACTTCGCCGACTCAAGCCCCCATCTTAACCCTGGGCGACCGCCACCTCGCGCCCCTCCCGCGCGCTCTGAGCTAGGGCGTCCGTCACCCGCGCCGTCTTGATTGCCTCCGTCGGGTGCGGCCGGCAGTCGCGTGCTTCGTGCACCGCCTCGGCGAAGTGGTCGAGCATCGCCACCATCTGGTCGGCCCCCGGCGTCGTCACGACCTCGACCGCGTGGCCGAAGTCGCCCGACTGGCGACGAATCTCGAACGCCGCGTCGGCGTCGGGAATCCACAGGTTCGGCACCCGGATCGTCCCCGTGGTGCCGACGATTTCAACGTGGGTACGCAAGGGGTGGTCGAAGCCGCAGTCCATGAGTGCCGTGCGGCCGTCGGCGAAGCTGAGCACCGCCGAGAGTTCGACATCGACGCCGTGGACGTAGCGGGCCTTGGCCACCACGCTGGTCGGCTCGGCGCCCATCGCCCAGCGGATCGCGTAGGCGGTGTAGCAGCCGACATCGAGCAAACTCCCGCCGCCTTGTGCGGCGATCATGCGCGGCGCGGCGGGGTCGAAGTGGTCCATCTGGAAGCTGAACGCGGCGACGACTTTGCGCACCTCGCCGATGGCCCCGGCGTCGAGCATCGACTTGAGTTTGGCGGTGCGCGGGTGGTGCGGCCACATGAAACCGTCCATCAGCCGGACGTTCGCGGCGGCGCAGGTGGCGACCAGGCGCTCGGCCTCGGCGGCGTTCAGGGTGAGGGGCTTTTCGCACAGCACGTGCTTGCCGGCCCGCGCGGCCTTCTCGGCCCATTCGAGGTGCAAGTGGTTCGGCAGCGGGACGTACACCGCATCAATGTTCGGGTCGGCCAGGAGGGCGTCGTAGTTGCCGTAGGCCGTGGGGATGCCGGCCTCGGCGGCGGCGACTCGGGCGCGGTCGAGGCTGCGGCTGGCGATAGCCTGCACGCCGGCGGTGGCCGAGGCGCGGAACGCGGGCAGCAGACGTTGGTTGATGGCGGCGACGCCGAGGATGCCCCACCTGAGCGGGGGGAGGGGGGTGGCGGGGGTGGGCATAGGTGATGCTTGTCTTCCGAGCGGGGAGTGTCAGCCCCCCGAGGCCGTCCGTGTTCTCGGCGAGCCGCAACCGTTGGACTGCCTCGGTGGGCTGACACCCCCCGCTCAGAATACCGCGGCGGGCGCCCGCCGGCCAGAAAACCGGCGCGGCGCCGAGTTTGCGGTTGACCCCGATCCACCCCCGCCGCGATAATGGGTGTTGGGGTCGCCGCCGGTCCCCCGACTCCATGTGTCCCCGTCCGCCGCCCGGACCCGCCCGACTGCCCCCAGGCCGGTCGAAGTGTTCGACATCGCCCGCTTGCGCTCGCCGACCCCGGCGGAACCGGGCGGGTCGCCTGGAAGTGGTCCGCTCTATGCCCGAAAACACCCCCCCCGCCGTGGTGGCGGGCGCCCTATTCGTCACCGCCGCCGCGACCGTCTTGGTCGTCGGCCTGGTGCTCGCGGTGGCGCGCACCCGCCGGGGCGCCACCATTACTACGACGTTCGTCCCCTCGGCCAGCAACGCCGCGAGCTTCGACACCGAGCAAATCCTGAGCGCCCAGGGCCGCGCCTCCGAGATTCTCGCGCTCGCGGAGCGGGACGCCGAGCGGGTGGTCAAGGAAGCGGAGTTGCAGGCCAAGGACGCCGCGTTCCGCCGCCGCGAGGAGACCAACCGGGAACTCGAAACCCTCCGGCAAGAGTTGCGCGACCTCGAGCGGCGCGTGCAGAAGCGCGAGGACGCCGCGGAGGACCGCTCGCGCGACCTCGGGCGCCGGGAGCGCGACCTCGACGCGGTCCACGCCAAGCTCGCCGAGCGCGAGACGGAACTCAAGCGCCAGGCGGTCGAGGTGGACCGGCTGCACGCGGAGTTCGAGCGGCAGATGTTCGAGATGGCCGGGCTGACGCGCGAGCAGGCCGAGGGCCGCATCCTGGAGCGCGTCGAGGGCCAGCTCGCCCACGAGATCGCCGCCCGGTTGCACAAGCACACCGAGAACCTGAAAGTCACCGCCGAGGCCAGGGCGCGCGAGGTCATCGTCACCGCCGTGCAGCGCTACGCCGCGGCGCACTCGGCCGACACCACGGTGAGCGTAGTCGATATCCCCGACGACACCATGAAGGGGCGCATCATCGGCCGCGAGGGGCGCAACATCCGCACCTTCGAGAAGGCCACGGGGGTTGACGTGATCGTGGACGACACCCCCGGCGTCGTGGTGGTCAGCGCGTTCGACCACGTGAGGCGCGAGACGGCCCGCATCGCGCTCGCCAAGCTCATCCACGACGGCCGCATCCACCCGACCCGCATCGAGGAGATCGTCGCCGAGACCCAGGCCGAGATGGAGAAGCACATTTTGGAAGTCGGCAAGAAGGCCGTCCACGACGCCGATGTCGCCATGCCGCACGACAAGATCGTGGCGCTGTTGGGCCGGCTGAAGTTCCGCACCAGCTACTCGCAGAACGTGCTCCAGCACAGCCTCGAAGTCGCGCACCTGTGCGGCATGATGGCGGGCGAACTGGGGATGAACTGCCAACTGGCGCGCCGCTGCGGGCTGCTGCACGACATCGGCAAGGCCGCCGACCACGAGATGGAAGGCGGTCACCCCAAGGTCGGGGCCGAACTCGCCAAGCGCTACGGCGAGACCAACATGGATGTTTTGCACGCGATCAGCGGGCACCACGACGACATCACCACCGACCACATCTACACCGTGTTGGTCGCCGCGGCGGACGCGATTAGTGCGAGCCGCCCAGGCGCGCGGCGCGAGACCCTGGAGAAGTACGTCAAGCGCATGGCCGACCTCGAAGCGGTCGCCAACGGCTTCCCTGGGGTCGAGGCGGCGTATGCCATCCAGGCCGGCCGCGAGTTGCGGGTGATTGCGAGCGCGCACCGCACCACCGACGCGGAGGCGGTCAAGATTTGCCGCGACATCGCCAAGGCCATCGAGGAGCAGCTTACGTATCCTGGCGAGATCAAGGTGACGCTCATCCGCGAGATGCGCTTAACGGAGGTCGCCCGGTAGCCGATGCGATTCCTGTTCCTCGGCGACATCGTCGGCGCCCCCGGCGTCGGCCTCGTGCGGCGCGCCCTCCCTGGACTGCGCGAGCGGGAGCGGCTCGACTTCGTCGTGGCGAACGCCGAGAACGCCAGCAACGGCTCCGGGATGTGCGTGCGCGACTACCACCAGTTGCGCGCCGCCGGAGTTGACGCGATCACGATGGGCGACCACATCTACAAGAAGTTCGTCATCGCCGAAGTCCTGGCGAGCGAGTGCGAGCCGGTGGCCAAGCCGGCGAACTTCCCGCCCGAGGCGCCCGGCCGGGAGTGCGTGCGCTTCACGGCGAAGGGCGTCGGCGTCGCGGTGATTAGCCTCCTGGGGCGCACCTACATGCGCCCGGTCGATTGCCCATTCGCCGCGGTGGACCGGGTGTTGGCGACGCTCCCCGCCGGCACCTGCACGGTAGTCGATTTGCACGCCGAGGCGACGGCCGACAAGTACCAGATGGCCTACCACCTCGACGGCCGCGTCGCGGCACTCTTGGGCACGCACACCCACGTCCCCACCGCGGATGAGCAAGTCCTTCCCGGCGGCACCGCGTTCCAGTGCGATGTCGGCATGTGCGGCCCGTACTCGGGCGTACTGGGGCGCCGTCACGACCGGGTGCTACACACCGCGCGCACTTTCGAGCCGACCAGCTTCGACGTGGCCACGGGCGATGTCCGCCTCGCCGGGGCGCTCGTGGAGTGGGACGAGCAGGCCGGGCGTGCGCTGTGCATCCGGCGGCTGATGCTGCGCGAGGCGGACCTGGGGTAACGCCGCCCGGCACGAGCTTTGCCCACCGTTTCTAACGCCCCGACTCCCCAGTCACTTCGCGCGAGTCCCCGCCGATGGTCGCCCCCCGCAAGCGCAGCGCGAAAGCCCAGGCCGAGCAGCACCTCGCCGTGCTCCAGGCAGCCGGCGTCGATTACGTCCCCGACGCGTTGCCCCCCCCCGTTGCCCCGCCGCCAGTCGCCGAACCCGCGCCGGCGCTGCAACTAACTGCTCCCACCGAAATTGCGGGCCACACCACCGGCGGCTCGCTGTTCGACGACGCAGTTCGGGCCGGCCTCCCCACTACGCCTGAGGGGCGGCGGACGCAGCTCGAAGTGCTCGCGGCCGAAGTCAGCACCTGCCCGCGCTGCCCGGAGCTTTACGCCACGCGCAATAAAACCGTCTTCGGCGTCGGCCCACTTTCTCCGGAGATTCTGTTCCTCGGCGAAGCGCCCGGCGAGCACGAGGACCGCACCGGCGTGCCGTTCGTGGGGGCGTCCGGGCAACTCCTGGATCGCATTCTGAGCGCAATGGGCGTGGCGCGCTCGGAGATTTACATCGCCAACATCTTGAAATGCCGCCCGCCGCAGAACCGCGACCCGAAGACGGAAGAGTGCGTCAACTGCCGGCCGTACCTCGAACAACAACTCGAACTGGTGCAGCCGAAGCTCATCTGCTGCCTCGGCGCGACCCCCGCGAACCGGCTGATGGGCCTCAAGAACCAGACGCTCGGCAAGCTACGCGGCAAGTGGCACGACTACAAGGGCACCCCGGTGCTAGTCAGCTACCACCCGGCCGCACTGCTGCGGAACCCCGAGTGGAAGCGCGACACCTGGGCGGACATGCAACTCGTGCTCGCTAAGCTGGGCCGCGAGGTGCCGAGGCCGGGGGCGCGGGGCTAGGATCGCCCGCGCGTTGCCCCGAGTACCAGGCCCAGGGCGAGGCCGGGGAGCGTCGAGAGCAGGGCGAGGGCCAACGCGTCGGTGAGGTTCCCTGATGCGACGAGCTTGGCCAGTCCGGCGACGGACGCGCCCGCCGCCATGCCGTACAGCATCCCGCGCCCGGCGTAGCGCCCGATTCCGCCGGGGTTCGGCGAGTCGATCCCGCACCGGGGGCACGCCCTCGCCCCCGCCGCCACCGGCGAGTAGCCGCACGTCCGGCACTCGCCCAATACCCGGACTTGCGACGCCCCGAGTGGCCCCC
>CAXTPM010000133.1:0-8247 GCA_964245865.1 uncultured Fimbriiglobus sp.
ACCACGGGGCGGGGACTCGGGTCGAGGTGCGCTGGCGCGGGGGGCCGGAGGCGCCCCCTGCGGTCGCGGTCGCGGAATTGGCGGCGTTCGACGCGGCCCCCGGCGGGGCGACGCTCCAGTGGGCGGCGCTGGTGCGCGTCGAGTCGGGCGGGGTGCGCGAACTGGTCGCCGAAGTCCCGGCGGGACTGATTCCCGGCGCGCCCGAGGTGGTGGCCGTCGGGGATGGCCCCGCGCCAAGCCTGGCGGGGTACGAGGTGACAACGGCGGAGGGCGGCGGGTCGCGCGTAACGGCGAGGCTAGCGGCGCCGGCGCGAGGGGCGCTGGCACTGCGGCTCGCGCTGGCGGCGGCGGAATCGGGGCCGGCCCTGGCGCTCGCGGCGCCGCGGCTAGTCGTTCCGGCGGGGCCGGCCGAGCGGTTCGTGTCGCTGCGGGCCGACGGGCTGAGGCTGGAAAAGCTCGATCGCGCGGGGTTCGACGACGGCTCGGCCGACGAACTGGCCCGGCGCTTCGGGGGCGTGATGCCTGCGGCACCGCCTCCCGCGCCGGCGCTAGTCCTGCGCGCGCCGCCCGCCGGCCGGGCGCGGCCGGGGGAGACGCCGGGCGTGCTGCTCGCCGCGCCGGCGCGGGAGGCAGTGCCGGCGTGCGAGGTGACGTGGACGGTGGGGGCGACCGCGGAAGTCGAGGCGGTCGCGCGCCTGGTCGCGGCGGGCGGCGAGGAGCGCGGGTGGTTCGAGTGCGACTGGCCGGGCGAGCTGATTTTGGCGGACGTACGCGCCGAGAACCTGTTGGGGCACGAACTGAGCGGGGGGCGCGTGCGGCTGTGGCTGCGTCAGCCGGCGCGGGAGGTGCGGGCGCGGCTGGCCGGCCGGCTCGGGCGGGCGCTCCCGGCGGCACTCACGAGCCTGGAGTTGCCGGTGCCGCTGAGCCGCGCCGAGCGCCTGCGCGTGGGGCTGCGCTCCGGGGCGGGGTGGAGTGCCGCGCGCGTGCCGGACCTGCCGATCGACCTCGCGGCGGGGCGCGTCACCGTCACGCGCACCCCGGCGGCACCGCGGCCGTCAGCACCTCCGCCGGGCGCGCCGGCGGCTACCGCGCCCGCCGTTCCGCCAGTGCCCCCGGCGCGCGAGGTTCCGCCGCCGGTCGCCGCCGCCCCGGCCGACGGCGGCGAATCGGCGCCCGGCGAGTGGCCGCTGCTGGCCGCGTTCCTGGCGGCGTCGGCGGCGTGGGGGCGCCGGGCAAATCGGCTCACGCGCGCCGGGCACTCGGCCCTCGCGGGGGTGCTGGCCGGCGTCGGCGCGCTCAAGCTCGGCGCCGGCCCGCTACCGCTGGCGGCGGCACTCGCGGCGCTGGCGCTGCTGGCCCTGGCGCGGGCCGGCGGGGGGCCGAGGTTCTACACTAGGAGTCCCCCTCCGCCCGAACTCCCGAGCGCACCCGCAGGACTGACCCGACCATGAAACTCGCGTGGCTCACACTACTTCTGTTCGCGCTCGGCGCGACTGGCAGGACCGCGATGGCGACCGAACCGGCCAAGCGGCCGATGCAGATCGAGGACTTGTTCAAGTTCGCCAGAGTCAGCGACCCGCAGGTGTCGCCCGACGGCAAGCAAGTCGTGTACGTCGTCGGCACGGTGGACTTAGCGGGGAACAAGAGTTCGAGTGCCCTGTACCTCGCGCCGACCGACGGCAGCGCGCCGCCCAAGCAGTTGACGAATCCGCTGGGCAAGAAGGATTTCCACCCGCGCTGGCGACCCGACGGCGGGGCCATCCTGTTCGAGTCCACGCGCGCCGGAGTGCCGCAACTGTTCCTGCTGAGCTTGGGTGGCGGCGAGGCGGTGCAGTTGACCACGATCAAGACGGGCGCCTCGGTCGGCACCTGGAGCGGCGACGGGAAGCACATCGCGTTCATGTCGAGCGTGTTCCCGGAGTTCAGCACGCTCGGCTTCGCCGACGCCGACGCCAAGAACGCGGCCAAACAAGACGAGCGCGAGAAAAGCCCCGTGAAGGCCAAGGTGTTCACGAAGCTGTTCTACCGCCACTGGGACAGCTACGTCGAGGACAAGCGCAACCACCTGTTCGTGTGCGAGGCCGACGGCAAGTTGGTGCGGAACGTGACGCCGGGGGACCGCGACGCGTACCCGAACAGCACGACGTTTAGCGTCGGCGACGACTTCACGTTCACGCCGGACGGCAAGCACCTGGTGTTCGCGGCCGCGCCCGCCGAGAAAGAGTCGTGGAGCACGAACTACGAGCTTTGCCGCGTCGGCATCGAGAACACGAGCACCAAGTGGGAGGTGCTGACCGGCACGAATCCGGCTGCGGACAACTCGCCGAAGTTCAGCCCTGACGGCAAGACACTAGCCTGGCGCAGCCAGAAGAAGGCGGGCTACGAGGCGGACAAGTGGGACATCATGGCCGTCGATGTGTCGCCGAGCGGGACATTCGCGGGTCCGGTGCGGAACCTGACCAAAGAGCGCGACATCTCCAACCATGAGATCGCGTGGGCGGGGCCGGAGCGTATCCTGTTCACGGCCGACGCCAATGGCCTGGGCGCGGGGTTCACGGCCGACTTGGACGGCAACGTGAGCGACGGGCTGAAGTTGAAGTCCGTCGAGGGCCGGCCGTTCACTACGAAATTTAATGCGGGCACGGTGGCGTCGCTGTCGATCACGCCCGACGGCAAAGTCTGCTGTCACACCCTCGCAAGCATCGAACACCCCGCAATCGTAGCCGCACACCTCACGAAGCTAACGCCCGACGGGTTCTCGACTGGCGGCGTGGCCATTGATCCTAGCGAAGTCCTGCTCAAGCAACTCGACCTCCCCAAGCCCGAATCCGTGAAGGTCAGCGTCGAAGGCGGCGACATGCAAATGTGGCTGCTCAAGCCACCCGGCTTCGACGAGTCGAAGAAGTACCCCGTGGTCTACCTCGTCCACGGCGGCCCGCAGGGCATGTGGGGCGACAGTTGGAGCTACCGCTGGAACCCGCAACTGTGGGCGGCGCAGGGCTACGTGGTGGCGATGCCCAACCCGCGCGGCAGCACCGGCTTCGGCCAGAAGTTCGTGGACGAGATTAGCGGCGACTGGGGCGGCAAGTGCTACCGCGACCTCGAAGCGGGGCTGAACTACGTGACGAAACTCAAGTACGTTGACCCCGACCGCATCGGCAGTGCCGGCGCGAGCTTCGGCGGCTACATGCAGAACTGGTTCGCGGTTAGTCCCATCGCCAAGAAGTTCAAGTGCCTGATTACGCACTGCTCCGTGTGGAACTTCGAGAGCATGTGGGGCACGACCGACGAACTCTGGTTCGACGAGTACGAGCACGGCGGCTTGCCGTGGGAGGTGCCGGGGAAGTACGCCGAGTTCAGCCCGCACAAGCTGGCCAACAAACTCGGCGAGTACAAGGTGCCGATGCTAGTCGTGCATAACGACCTCGACTTCCGCTGCCCCATCGGGCAGGGGCACGAACTGTTCACCGCACTCCAGCGGCAGGGGGTGCCGTCGCGGATGGTGAACTTCCCCGACGAGGGGCACTGGGTGCTCAAGCCGCAGAACAGCGTGGCGTGGCACCGCGAGGTGTTCGCGTGGCTGACGAAGTACGTGGAGCCGGGCGGGAGGTAGCTCGAACTCGGAAGTGGGAGCGCGGAACTCGGAACTGAAGGCGCGAAGAGTTCACGGCGCTCCGTTTTCAGTCCCGAGTTCCGCGCTTTCAGTTCCGAGTTCGCTACGCCTCCACCGCCGCCGCGATCGCCGGGCGGAGTTTGGCGAACGACGCTTCGATCTGCTCGGGGCCGGCGTTGGCGTTTTCGAGGTACATCACCTTCGAGTCGGTCACGCCCATGAAGCCGTAGATAGCCTGCAGGTACGTCCCCTCGTGCTCGTAGCCGGCGACGGGGCCACCGGGGGCGTAGCCGCCGCCGCCGGCGCTCAGGACCGCGTAGAGCTTCTTGCCGTGGACCAGGGGCACGTAGGGGTTCGGCTTCGACTGGTCGAAGTTGAAAGTGCGCCCGACGCGCACGATATTGTCGATGTAGGCTTTGAGGGTACTCGGCACGCCGAAGTTGTACATCGGGGCGCTAATCACGATCACGTCGTGGGCCAGGAACTCGTCCACGAGTTCGTCGCTCTCGCGGATCGCAGCCCTGGTCTCGGCGGTCTGCGCGTCGGGGGGGGCGAAGGCGGCGGCGACCCAGGCCTCGGTGACGTGCGCCGGCGGCTTGTGGCCCACGTCGCGCTCGGTGACGCTCGATCCGGGGTGGGCGGCGAGGTACGCATCCAGGAACTCGCGCGCCGCGCGGCGGGACTGCGAGCGCTCGGCGCGGGGACTGGCACTGACGTGGAGGACGCGGGGCATACGGGCTGGCTCCGGTGACGGGACTGCGGCGCGCGACGAGACGCTGGCCGGGAGGATACCGGCCGCGCGGGAGGGGCTTTCAGGGGGCGGCGGGCGGGGCGCAGGCAACCTCAACGAAGTCGCGGACTTCGTGCAAAAGTTGGGCGACCAGTACGTCGCGTACGCTCGCGGCCGAGTAGTGGGAGAAGAACTTGGCGGACGACTCGTAGCGGGCCAGCAGTGACGCCTCGTAGAGTCGCTTGAAGGCGGAGAAGAGGGCCGGGAACGATTGCCGGAGGTATGCGAGCCGGTCGGCATGGGACGAACTGTCGCCGCCCCCGGAGTGGGAGCGGAGCCGCTCGACGTGGTGCAGGGCCGCGTAGAAGGCGACCGTCGCGGCCCACTCCGGGGCTTCGCCGATCTCGATGGAATCCAGGAACTGCTCGTTCCGCGCGGCCTTGTTCATGTGCTGACTAGAGTTGGGCATCGAACACCATCGCCCGGTACGGGTCGAACAGGGCCGTCAGGTCTTCGGGGCCACCGGCGCCCGGCATCTGCATCGCCCGCACGCTCCAGCCCGCGTCGTGCAAGGCCAAGTCGAGATTCGCTAACTGGTGACCCAACTCGAAGTCGTACCGCACTTGGTGGGTCACGACGTAGAACTCGGCCACCCCGTCGCGCGGGGGGGCGCAGTAGCACGCCGCCACCCGATCCGCGTTGGCGCGGCACCAGTCGCGCAGCGGGATCAGCACCCCGCGCTCGAACGCCTCGCGCGCCTCAGGGGTGCCGGGCTTGGCGGTGCAGGGGTTGCCGCCGTACTTCTTGGGGCGCCGGCCGCGCGCGTAGGCCCGCCTGGCGTAGCGTAAATATTTTTTCGCGTCGTGCGGGCGTACTGTCACCGCGTCGCCGTCGAAGGTAAGTCGAACCGGCCACCCGGCTCGGCGGGACACCTCGGTTGCCGACAGCATCGGCGCCGCGGCGACTTCTCCCGTCTCAACCACTTCGGCACTCATCGCAACCCTCCGTCACGCGAAGAACAGTCGGTAGATGTCCAGCCCGATGACGAACAGCATCAGCCCCCCGACCATCGCCAGCCCCAGGTACGTCAGGATAATCTGCACCGACACTGGCGCGGGCCGGCCGACGACGGCCTCATACGTCAGGAACACCATGTGCCCGCCGTCGAGCACGGGGATCGGCAGGAAGTTCACCACCGCGAGGTTCACGCTAATCAGCGCCATCCACAGAATGAGGTGCCAGACATCCTGGCCGGCGATGAGGTAGCTGCTGCGGGCGAGGGTAATCGGGCCGCTGAGTGCCTGGAACGAGATGCGGCCGAAGACCGTGGCGTAGAGGTTCAGGTAGATCATCCGCACCGCCCGGCCGGTGCGGTACAGGCCCATTTCCAAGGCCTGGCCGATGCTCTCGGCCTTCTGGAGCCGCGTGTCGGGGGCGAGCACCAGTCCCCGGTCGGCCACCGGCCAGGTCGGGTCTTCGACGCCGATCAGCTCGGCCGTGACCTTGCCGCCGTCGCGCTCGAGTTCGAGTTCCACCCCGTGCGGCGCGGCGGCTTGCACCTCGGCATCGACCGCCGCCCACTGGTGGGCCTTCAAGTCCTGCCAGCGCTGGGGCACCCGGTTCCCGGCCGCGTCGTCGGCGAGGTAGCGCACGCGCGCCACCTTGTCCTTGGCCTGCAAGCCCGCGCGGGCCGCCGCGGAGTCCGGCTCGACGCGGCCCACCACCGAGAGCACGTGGTACGCCAGCCCCAGGCCATTCAGGGGCACCGGCGCCCCAGGCGAAAGGGGCGCGGTCGGCTCGTCGCGGAAACTGCCGTCGTAATCCAGCTCGAACGAGACCGGGCGGGGGGTGTGCTCGCCCTCGGCGGTGCGCAGCACGGTGAGCGTGACCTTCGCGCCGGGGTTGGCCTCGGCCCAGCGCCCCAGCTCGAACGGCAGGCGCAGCGGGTCGAGCAACTCGCCCGTCACGCCGGGGCCGGCAGCGGCGAGTTCGGCCGGGTCGGCGGCGAGGCGCCGCCGGCCCGTCGCGGTCGGGAGGGTGACGCCCACGATCTCGTCGCCGCGCGCCAGCACCTGGTCGCCCTTGCGGGCCTCGGCGACGACGCCCGCCTTCTCGGCCGGCGAGCCGGCGCGCACCGCCGCCACCGCCCCCAGGCGCATGCGCAATCCGAGGTCGTAGTGGAACGCCGGCGGCACGGTCACATCGACCGGCGCCGAGTCGCCCTTGCGGGTCAGCCGGATCGTGGCCGGCTTGCCGGCGAGGCGGTCCAGGCGCCGGGCAAAGTCGAACGCCGCGCCGGGCAGGTTCTCGGGCGCGGGGTCGAACGGGGTGATCGTGCCCGGCGCGGCGGGGTCGCTCATGCCGACTAGCTCGTCGCCGGGGCGGAACGCGGGGCCGTCGGACCCATTGCCGCCGACGATGGTGGCCCGCGCCGCCGGGCTGCCGACGCGGGTCGGCGGCGGCGGCTCGCGCTTCGCGTCGCGCAGCGTCAGCTTCTCGGGCGGACTCACCCCGAGGCGCGGGTACAGGTCGCCCTCGCCGCGCGCCGGCTCGACCGAGACGGTGCGCTCGGCGCCGCGCTCGCGCAGCACCATCTCGACCGACTGGCCCTTCGACGTACTACTCACGATCGGGCTGATGTCGTCGAACCACGGGTTCTCGCGCGAGTTCAGCCGCAGAATCTCGGTGCCGCCCCGGATTCCCGCGCGCCACGCCGCACTTCCGGGTTCGACGCGCGCCGCCACCGCCGGCTTCTCCTCCACACCATGGCGGTAGATGACGACGAAGCAGACCGCCGCGAGGAGGATGTTCATCACCACCCCCGCGGAGATGATGAACATGCGCTCGAGCACCGTCTGGTTCTTGAAGCTGCGCGGGTTGCGGTCTTCCTTGTCCCGATCCGGGTCCGGGTCGTCGGCCGCCACGTCGTTGGAGTCCTCGCCCTCGCCGACCATCGAGACGAAGCCGCCGAGCGGGATCATGGCGAGTTTGTAGGTCGTCTCGCCGGCCTTGAAGCTGCAGAACGGTACGGCCGGGCCGAAGCCGATGCTGAAGGTCTTCACATGCACGTTGCAGAGCTTCGCCGCCGCGAAGTGGCCGAGTTCGTGCAGGAAAATCACCAGCCCGAAGCCGCACCCCGCGAGGACCACGTCGAGGGGGTGCAGGTAGCGGCACACGGCCACGATGGCCGCGGCGGTGATGGCGAACTGCGTGGCGTTCGCGCGGACCCACTTCAGTATGGGGTTCGCCGGGGTTCCGGGCGTCGTCGGGCTGTCGTCGGCTAGGGCTTCCACCGGGCGATCTCCTGTCTGGCCCAGCGGTCGAGCGCGCTCAGGCGGTCGAGGTCCGGGGCGGGTTCAAAGTGATGGCTCCCGAGCACCGCCCGGACGCCGTCGGTGATCTGGGGGAACGAGAGCGTCCCGCCGAGGAAGCGCGCGACCGCGCCCTCGTTGGCGCCGTTGAGCACCGCGCCGCAACTGCCGCCCCGGCGGGCGACCTCGAAGCCGAGGTCGAGCGCGGGGAACGCCTCGCGGTCCACCGGCTCGAAGTGCCACGCGGCGAGCTTGGCCCAGTCGAGGCGCCTGGCCGGGCCGCGCACGCGCTCGGGGTAGGTCAGCGCGTACTGGATCGGCAGCCGCATGTCCGGCGGCGAGGCCTGCGCCAGCACCGAGCCGTCCACGAACTCGACGAACGAGTGGACCATGGACTCGGGGTGGACCACCACAGCGAGTTGCGATTCGGTAAGGCCGAACAGCCAGCGGGCCTCGATCAGTTCGAGCGCCTTGTTCATCAGCGTCGCGGAATCGACGCTGATCTTCGGCCCCATCTGCCAGGTCGGGTGCTTGAGCGCCTGCGCCGGCGTGACGCCGGCCAACCGCGCGGCGGTGTAGCCCCGGAACGGCCC
>CAXTPM010000133.1:8257-10364 GCA_964245865.1 uncultured Fimbriiglobus sp.
CCGCGCCGATTCCATTGAAGTCGTCGTCGCACGCGGTGAGCACCACGCGCTCGACATCGGTGGCCGGGCGCCCGGCGAGCGCCTGGAAGATCGCCGAGTGCTCGCTATCGACGGGGAGCAGTTGGCCGGGCTTGACCAGGCGCATCACGCGCTCGCCGCCGACTACGAGCGTCTCCTTGTTGGCCAGCGCGACCGTCTTGCCGGCCTCGAGCGCGCTCACCGTGGCGACGAGGCCCGCGCTGCCGACCACCGCCGAGAGCACGACATCGACCCCCGGCATCGCGGCGAGCTGGCAGGCAGCGTCCGCCCCGCCCCAGAGTTCAGTGCCGGGCGGGAACGCGCTGCGGTCGGCGGCGGCGAAGGCGTCGGCGTCGGTCAGTACCGCCACGGCCGGCTTGGCGCGGCGGCACGCCTCGGCGAGTTGCCGCCACTGCGTGTGCGCCGAGAGGCCCGCCACGGAGAGCCGGCCGGGCAGGGCGTCGCACACGCCGAGCGCACTCTGGCCGATCGAGCCGGTCGCCCCGAGGATTACCAGCCGACGCAAGCGTACCGCCCCCGTTGTGGATGTGTGGCGATTGTAGCAGATGCCGCGAGGGGGCGGGAGGGGAAGTGCCGCAGCCGAAAGCCCGTCGTCCGCGACGGCGCGGAATCGACTTGGGTTCCGCGTTGTCGCGGACGGCGGGCTTTTGCCCCGCGCCCCGGCTCCGTCCGACCCTACCCGTGGCCGTTCGACTCGGCTGGCGGCGCTTCGGGCGGCTCGCGCCCGGCGTCCATGTCCCTGGGCCGCGAGGGTTTTTGGCTCCCATTCTGGTACGCCTTCGGCTTGCTCAAAATCTCCGAGAGCATCATCGCCGCCGCGAGGTTTTTCGGGCTGCGGAAGAACGCTTCGAGGGTGGACGACTGCCCCCCCCGCACGCCCGGCGGGGCCGAGGTCGCCGAGAAGTCCGCCTTCGGCTGGGCCGGGAGTGGGGCGCCCGGCTGGATCAGCGGCGCGACCGGCAAGTCCTCGGCGCGCGGCGCCACCAGGGAACCCGTCTGCCGCTGAGACTGCGGGGCGCGCGTCACCTGGTACGCCGACGGCGCGGGCGGGGGTGGCGGGCTGGAACTCACGCGCGAGTGCGGGGCGTCGGGCGCGCGCTTTTTGGCCACCGGCACCACCACCGGCGGGGCGCCCGCCTTGCGCTTGCGCAGCTTCTCGACCTCGGCGGCGTAGCGGTTCAGCACCTCGGCGGGCGTCGATTCCTCGACCGGCCGGCCCCTCGAAACGGGCGGCACCGTCGGCGGCTCGTCGCCCCGCCCCCGGTTGGCGAGCGGCCGCGCGTTCGCCAGCCGCTCCTGGCGCTCCTGCTCCGCGGCCTTCTGGTTCCGCAGCCAATTTGTAATGGCGCCGACGATGCTCGACACTACCAAGAGGCCGACGAAGAAGAGGACGGCGTTCATCGGGTTCCTTCGGAACAGTGGTTCGCGGTTCGTGGCGCGTGGATCGTGAAAGCCGCTGCGGTTTTCGTCTTTGACGACCCACGACCCACGAACTGCGACTAAATCCCCGTGCCGCCCCGGCCGCTGCTACTGTCTGTCGGGTTGCCGCTGCTCATGCTAGCGATGTTGTTGCGCATCGACGTATCCGCCTGAACATTGCGCATGTTGTAATAGTCCATCGCCCCGATGTGCCCCTCGCGGAACGCATCCGCGATGGCCTGCGGCACCAGGCTTTCGGCCTCGACCACCTTGGCGCGGTTCTCCTGCACCAGCGCCTGCATCTCCTGCTCGCGCGCCACCGCAGCAGCCCGGCGCTTCTCGGCGTCGGCCTGGGCGACGCGCAAGTCGGCCGCGGCCTGGTCGGCTTGCAGCTTCGCGCCGATGTTCTCGCCGACCTCGATGTCGGCCATGTCCACGGACACGATCTCGAACGCCGTTTGCGCGTCCAGGCCGCTGTGCAACACCGTCTGCGTGATCAGGTTGGGGTTGGCCAGCACCTGCTTGTGGTCCTCCGCCGAGCCGATCGCCTTGACGATCCCCTCGCCGACGCGGGCGATGATGGTTTCTTCCGTCGCCCCGCCCACGAGGCGTTCGAGTTTGGTCCGCACGGTGACGCGGGCCTTGGCAT
>CAXTPM010000133.1:10374-10689 GCA_964245865.1 uncultured Fimbriiglobus sp.
CCGCGTCCAGGTAGACACGGCCCTTGGCCGGGTCCGGGCAGTCGATCACCTTCGGGTTGACGCTGGTTTTTACCGCGTCGAGTACGTCGCGGCCGGCCAGGGCGATGGCGGCGGCGATCCGCCACGGCAGTTCGATGCCGGCCTTGTGGGCGGCGATGACCGCGGCCGTCGTGCGGGGAACGTTGCCGCGGGCCAGGAAGTGCGACTCCAGGTCGGCCGTGCTGATCTTCACGCCGGCCTGCACCAGGGCGATCTTCTGGTTGACGATCATCTCGTAGTTGACCCGCCGCAGCTTCATGCCGACGAGGCTGGGGA
>CAXTPM010000134.1:0-10665 GCA_964245865.1 uncultured Fimbriiglobus sp.
TTCCACGGGTTGCGCGTCGTGCCGCCGTGCCAGCGGTCCCCCAGGGCGAGAGTGCCGGTGGTGAGCTTGGCGACTAGCACGCACCCGGCCGCTTCGAGCTTGGCGCACACCGCCGCCGTGTCGGGGAGGAACTGATCGACGTAGTGGAACGCGCCCCAGGTGGTTTCGGTGTCGGGCACCGCGAGAATGTCTTTGGCGCCCCAGGGGATGCCGTGCAGCGGCGAGCGCACCTTGCCGGCCGCGCGCTCCTCGTCGGCGCGCTTGGCCTGCGAGATCGCGAGTTCCTCGGTGATGTGGACGACGCACTCCAGGCCCGGCCCGTAGCGCCGGAGTCGCGCGAGGAACAGCTTGGTGAGTTCGACCGACGAGACCACCTTGGCGGTCATCAGAGCTTGCAACTCGTAGAGCGACGAGAACGCGAGGTCGTCGTCGGCGGCGCGCTCGCGCGCCCTGCGGTCCACCGCAAACGGCGCCGGCCCACTGGGGAGGGGGTCGGCGGCGTCGCGCGGCGGGTTGACCCCTTCGAGCGGCTTGAACGCGAACGCCGGGCCGGTCGAGTTCGAGAGCGGCATCGGCCGCGCCGCGTCCAGCGCGGCTTGGGAGCGCGTGAGGCTGCGCGCCACCGCCACGCGCTCCTCGGGCGTCAGCGTGATGCCCGCCACCCACTCGGCCTGCTCGACCATTTTGGGCGTGACGGCGCGCACCCCCACGGGGCGGGGCAGGGGGGCCAGCTCGTCGGGCGCGGCCACGGTCGCGGCGAGGGCGCGCTGGAACCCGGCCGTGCCGACGCCCAGCGCGGCGAGCGTGGCGAGGACTTGGCGGCGGTCGGGATTGAGTTGGGGCGTGTCGGACATGCTCGATCTCGGATCGCGGAGTTCGGATCGCGGAACTGAAGACTGGACTAGGAGAAGTGGGCGCGAAAGCCCACCGTTCTCAGCCCTCCTCCCCAACAGTGGGGTCGAGCCGGAACACCCCGGCCGGGCAGTTCCAGCACGGCTCGCCGAGCAGGTCGTAGGTCGGGCGCAACTCGGCGCGGCCGCACGCGGGGCAGGGCGGGGTGTCGCCGGGCGGCACCTCGGCGTCGCGGCCGCAGTTCAGGCACGTGAGCGCCAGGAGGCCCGCCGTGGGGGCGCGGCCGTCGCTCCAGCCGACCCGCATCGTGGGGCAGCGGTCGCACGAGTAGCCGACGAACTCCGCCATGCCGTGGCCCCGCCGCCTAGCTGTTGGCCCACTACTGTGCGTCGGGCCATCTGTAGGCGCGGGGGACGCCGGCGCGGCCACCGGCGACGGGATTTCCCCTCCTGGACCGCCGTTCAGCCGCCGCAGCCCCCCTCGCGCCCCACCGCCTCGGCCATTACGCCGAGCTGCACCACGCTGCGCTCCTGCTCTTTTTCGAGGTACGCACGGCCCTTTTTGACGTTCACGTGGTCCCACGGCAATCGCTCGCCGACGGGCCGCTGGCGGTGCGTATAGAACGCCGGGTCGATCCCCAAGTCGGCGAACGTCTGCCACCACAGGGCGGGCTTGAAGCACTCCTGCCAGCTATCCAGCCGCGCGCCGCGCTTCCAGGCTTCGTAGAGGGCGGGCGACACGCGCCGATCACCCCGAGTCAGGATGCCTTCGAGCAGACTGGTTTCGATGTCGTGGTGGCGCAACTTGACACATTTCTGGCGCACCTGCTTGCGTAAATACCGCCCGGCGTACTGGAAATACTCGCGCGACTGCATGCCGTTCCACTGGTACGGCGTGTGCGGCTTCGGCACGAAGTTCGACACGCTCGCGGTCACTTCCCGATACCGGCCCGTCACCTCTTTACTGATCTGCGCGATGCGGTCGGCCATCTCGGCGATGCCGTCGAGGTCCGCCTCGCGCTCGCCGGGGAGGCCGCACAGGAAGTAGAGCTTCACCTTCTGCCAGCCGTTCTTGAACGCCTCGCGGCAGCCGGTGTACAGGTCGTCGTTCTTAATTTTCTTGCGAATCTGCTCGCGCATGTCGTCGCGCGCCACCTCGGGCGCCAGTGTGAGGCCCGCCTTGCGCACGCCCTGAATCAATCCGGGCAGCGTGCGCAGTTGGTGATTGATGCGCAAACTCGGCAAAGATACATTCACGCCGAGGGGGTTGAATACTTCGTACATCCGCTTGATCAGTTCCTCGAAGTGCGGGTAGTCGCTGCTCGACAGGCTCAACAAACTAATTTCGTTGGTGCCGGTGTTGCGGTAGCTTTCGAGCGCGCTCGCCACGATGGTTTCCACGCTGCGGAATCGCATCGGGCGCTTAATCACGGTGGACTGGCAGAAGCGGCACTGGTGCGGGCAGCCGCGCATGATCTCAATCGCAATGCGGTCGTGGGGCGTCTTAACGAACGGCACCACGGGCTTGACGGGCAGCGGGATCGCTTCGAGGTCGCAATCGATCGTGCAACTCGTGATCTCGGCCGGCACGTCCGAGCGGGTGCGCGTGATGCTCGCAATACTGCCGTCGGCGTGGTAGTCGAAGCTGTAGAACGCCGGGGCGTAGGCCCACGGGGCGCCGGACGCGAGTTCGGCCAGCATCTCCAGCCGCTGCCGGCGCGAGCGGTCGCCGTCGCGGGTCGCGCGCTCCTTCAGGTCGATCCACTTCTCCATCACCCACGGCAGGGATTGTTCGCCGTCGCCGATGACGAACAGGTCCACGAAGGGGGCCAAGAGTTCGGGGTTCTGCGCCCCCGGCCCGCCGGCCACGACCAGCGGGTCATCGACGCCGCGCTCATCACTGAAGTGAGGCACGCCGCCGAGGTCGAGCATGGTCAACACATTCGTGTAGCCGACCTCGTACTGCAAACTGAAGCCGACCAAATCGAAGTCGCGTAGCGGGGTGAACGTCTCTAACCCGTACAGGGGCAGCTTGCCCTGCCTCAGTTCGGCCTCGAAGTCGAGCCACGGGGCGAACGCGCGCTCGCACGCCCAGCGCGGGTCGGCGTTCATGATGGTGTAAAGCACCTGCAGGCCGTGGTGGCTCATCCCGAGGCCGTAGGTGTCGGGGAAGCAGAGGCACAGCCTGCCCCGGACTTGACGGTGGTCCTTCCTCACGGAGTTGAGTTCGCCGCCGAGGTACTGCGCCGGGGTGCCGACGCGCGGGGCGACTCGCAGGACGGCGTCTTGCAGGGCGGTGTTGAGCATGGCGGGCCTCTCCGGCGGGTGCGGCGTGGGCGGGTGGTGGGGATTATCGCAGGCCGGCGACCGGTTGGGAATGGCGCCGGGCGATTCCGCGGCGTGCGATAATCTTGACGCGCCGACGCTTGCAAAGCCAATCCGCATTCGGTAGATTCAACCGTTCCGAACGGCACCCGACTCGCCCGCCCCCACCCGCCCATGCCCGAGGGCTGACCCGTGCCCGACGCCGCCTCGCTCGACGGCCCGACCGTGCTCCTGCCCGGCGACGCCCCGACGCCTCCCGTGGCGTGCGACCCCTTCGCCGACGGCTTCCTGCCGGGGTCGGCGGCGCCCGCGCCGCCGGGCGCCGGGGGCGACGACCCGCCGGAGTACGGGCTAGTGGAACTCGTCGGCGAGGGCGGCATGGGGCGGGTCTACCGGGCGCGCGACCGGGCGCTCGGCCGCGACGTGGCCGTAAAACTCCTCAAGGACGAGCACCGCCACGACCCCGCCGCGGTCGGTCGGTTCCTGCGCGAGTCCCAGGTCACGGGGCGGCTCCAGCACCCCGGCATCCCCGCCGTCTACCGGGTGGGGGCCACGCCGTCGGGCCGGCCGTACCTCGCCATGAAGCTCGTGCGCGGCGAGACTCTCGAAGCCCTCCTGAAGCGAAAGGCGCCGCTCGACCCGCTCTCGGTGTTCGAGGGGGTCTGCCAGGCGCTCGCCTACGCGCACGCCTGCGGGGTGATCCACCGCGACCTGAAGCCGGCGAACATCATGGTCGGCTCGTTCGGCGAAGTCAAAGTCATGGACTGGGGGCTGGCGAAGATTCTTGCCGACGCCGACGCCGGGGGCGACTCGGCGCTCTCGGGCGTGGCCGAGCCGGCGCTCGCGGGCGCGACCGACTCGGCGCCGGGGGACGCCGACTCGGCCACGCGCGCGGGGAGTGTGCTGGGCACCCCGGCGTACATGCCGCCGGAGCAGGCGTCGGGTGACTCGGGGCGGGTGTCGCGGCGCTCGGACGTGTTCGGCCTCGGGGCGCTGCTGTGCGTACTGCTGACCGGCGAGCCGCCGTTCGGCTCGGGCGGGGCGTTGTCGGTCTGCCTCGCGGCCTCGCGGGGCGATATGGGTCCGGCGCTCGCGCGCCTGGACGCCTCGGGCGCGGACCCCGGCGTGGTCGCGCTGTGCAAGCGCTGCCTCGCGCCCGACCCGGACGACCGCCCCGCCGACGCCGGGGAGGTCGCCGCCGCCGCCGCGGCGCTTCGGCGCGGGAGCGAGGAGCGGGCGCGGCGCGCCGAACTCGACGCCGCCGCGGCCGCGGCGCGGGCCGGCGAGCAGGCCAAGCGCCGCCGCGTGGTCGCCGCGTCGGCGGCGGCGGTGGCGCTGGTGCTCGCGGTCGGGGCGTCTGCGGCGCTCGCGGGGCTTTTGGAGGCGCGGGCCGCGCGGCGCGAGGCCGAACTGGCTCTTGCCGGGGAGACCGTCCACCGCGCCGACGCCGACGCGGCGCGCCTCGACGCCGACGCGCGCCGCGTCGAGGCCGAGGACGCCGGTCGAGTCGCCGCCAGGGAGAAGCGCGATGCCCAGCAGAGCGCCGCCGAGTCGGACGCGCTGGCGAAGTTCTTCGGCGAGCGTGTCCTGGCCGCCGCGCGCCCGAAGGGCTACGACGGCGGGCTGGGCCGCGATGTCACGCTGCGCGCCGCGATCGACGCCAGCCTGTCGGCGCTCGAGGCCGACTTCGCCGGGCGCCCGGCGGTCGAGTCGCGCCTGCGCAGCGTGCTGGGCACCACCTACTCGTTCGCCGGCGACCCGGCGGCGGCACTGGTTCAGCGCGAGCGCGCCGCCGAACTGGCCCGCGCCCACCACGGCCCCGAACACCCCGCGACCCTGGCCCGCCTCCACAACCTCGCGCTCTCCTACGACGAGGTCGGCCGCACCGCCGAGGCACTGGAGCTGCGCGAGCGCGTCTTGGAGGCGAAGCGGCGCGTGCTGCGCCCCGGCGACCCGGCGACTCTGGCGACGGAAAGTGACCTGGCCGACAGCTACGCCGCCGCCGGGAGGCACGCCGAGGCGCTGCGGCTGCGCGAGGCGGTGTACGCCGCCCAGAAGCGGGTGCTCAGCGCCGACCACGCCGCCCGCTTCCGCGGTGCCGCGAGCCTCGCCGACAGCTACGCCGCCGCCGGACGCCACGCCGAGGCGCTGCGGCTGCGCGAGCGGAACCTCGCCGACCGGACGCGCGTCTGCGGGCCGGACTACCCCGAGACGCTCGCGAGCCTCGCGGACCTCGCCGCGAGCTGCGCCGAGTTCGGGCGCCACGCCGAGGCGGTCGCGCTGCGCGAGGAGTGCCTGGCGCGGCGCGGGCGCGTGCTGCGGCGCGACCACCCCGACACCCTGGCGGCGCGGGTGCGGCTGGGGGTCGCGCTCCGCCGGCAGGGGCGCGAGGCCGACGCCCTGCCGGTGCTGCGGGCCGGGTTCGCCGAGGGGCTTGCCGCCCTGCCGCCGACCAGCCACCACCTCTGCCTCGGCGCCTGCGAGCTGGCCGAGTGCTGCCTGGCCCTCGGGCGCCCCGACGAGGCCGCGGCGGTCGCCGAGTCCTACGTCGCCCACGTCGGCGTCGGCGGCGACCCCTGGCGCGCCGGGCTGGTACTCGGCGCGCTCGCCCGGCACCGCGCCGCCGGGGGCGACTCCGCCGGCTGCCGCGCGGCGTGCGAGCGCTACGAGCGGCTCGAGCTGCGCGGGCACACCTCGCTGTACAACGCCGCCTGCCTGCGCGCGGTCGCCGGCGACGCCGCCGCGGCGCTCGCGTGGCTCGCCAAGTCCGCCGTCGCCGGGTACGCCGACGCCCGCCACACCCGCGCCGACCCCGACCTCGCCCTGCTGCGCGGGAACCCCGAGTTCGAGGCGCTGCTGGACGCCCTGCCGCGCGAGCCGGCGCCGGCGCCGCGGGTGGCGCGCTAGCCGGGGACGGGATCTACTCCAAGACGGCTGCAAGCTCGTGCGCATTTCGGTAGGCTAGCCGGCACCCCGCCCGCCTCCCGCCCGAGGACTGCGCCGTGCCCGAGCCAGCCGCCTCCGTCACCACTGACGCCGCCTTCTCGGGGTACGCACTGCTCGAGGTCGTCAGAGGGGGGCATGGGGGTCGTGTACCGGGCACGCGACCTCGGCCTCGGCCGGGACGTGGCGGTGAAGCTCCTGCGCGAGCGCTACGCCTTCGACTCGTCCGCTGCGGCGCGATTCTTCAAGGAGGCTCAGATCACGGGGCAGTTCCAGCACCCCGGCATCCCGGCGGTCCACGCCGCCAGCGCCACCCCCGACGGCCGGCCGTACCTGGCCATGAAGCTCATCAGTGGCGACATGCTCGACGAACTGCTGAAGCGCGGGACGCAGGTCAACGCCCTCGCGGTGTTCGAGGCGGTCTGTCAGGCGGTGGGGTACGCTCATGCCCACGGGGTGTTCCACCGCGACCTGAAGCCCGCCAACGTGATGGTCGGCGGCTTCGGCGAGGTGCAGGTGATGGACTGGGGGCTGGCGAAAGTTTTGGGCGCCCCGCCGCGCCCGGCGACCCGGAGGCGACCGCGCCGGGGACGGTGATCCAGACGACGCAAGAGGACTCCGACTCGCCCACCAGGGCCGGCATCGCGCTGGGCACCCCGGCGTACATGCCGCCCGAGCAGGGCGCCGGGGCCACGACCGAGGTCGGTCGCCGCTCGGATGTGTTCGGCCTCGGCGCCCTGCTCTGCGCGATGCCCACGACCCGGCTAGGCGCCCGGTGAATGCCGGGGCGGCGGCCTCCAAGGTGGCGGCGCTGCGCCAGGCGGCCGACGAGCGGGCGCGCCGGGCGGAACTCGACGCGGCCCAGGCGACTGTGCGCGCGGCCGAGCAGGCGAGGCGGCGGCGGTTCGTGCAGCGAGCCGCAGCGGCGTTCGCGGTGGTGCTCGGCCTCGGCACGGCGGGCGTGGCGGTCGGCTTCGTGCGCGCCAAGGTCGCGCGGGGCGACGCAGTGACGGCGCGCCGGGACGCCGGGGACGCGCTTGAGGGTGAGGCCAAGCAGCGCGGGGCGGCGGAGGATGCGGGGCGGGTCGCCGACGCCCGGCGCCGGGCGTCGGCGACCCAGAGGGCCGAGGCCGAGCAGCGGCGGGTGGCCGAGGACAGAACCCGGCGCCGCCCTAACGATGGGCGACTTCTACCAGGACCGCCTCCTCGCTGCGGCCGGGCCGAAGGGGCAGGCCGGTGGTCTCGGCAAGGACGTGACGCTGCGCGAGGCGATTGTTGCCAGCCTCGCCTGGATCGAGAAGGATTTCGCCGGCCAGCGGCTCGTCGAGGCCGGTATGCGGATGACGTTGGGTGCCGCGTTCAACAACCTGGGGGAACCCAAGCGGGCCTTCGAGCAGATCGAGCGGGCGCGGGCGCTGTACGCCCAGCGCTTCGGCCCCGACGACCGCCGCACGCTCGGGAGCCTGTGCAACCTCGCCACCTGTTACCACGCCGCCGGGCGACCGCAGGAGGCACTCGCGCTGAGCGAGGAGGCTCTGGCGACTCGCCGGCATCGCGCCGGAGGTGGCCCCGACGCCGCGATCGGTGCGGTAGAATGGCCGTGATTCCACCGGAGGAGTTCGCATGACCGTGACGATCACCGACCCCGCCACGCTCGCCCTCTTGGCGTCGGCCCCCCCCGGTAGCGAGGTCGTCGGCCCCGACGGGCGGTCGTTCGGCCGGCTCGTGCCGGTGTTCGACGAACTCGGCATCAGCCGGGAGGAACTCGACCGCCGGGCGAACGCCCCCGCGTTGGAGTGGGTGACGTGGGAGGAGGTGGAAGCCCACCTCCGCTCGCTTCGGCGGGGCGAGCGATGTACGCGCTCCGCTCTTGGCGGTCTGGTTCCGCGTCGATGAACCGGGGCGAACTGCCACGCCACGACCGTCGCCCGCTACGGTCGCCAGCCTCACAGCTTGAATAGCCCCCGCGCCGTCTCGGCGAACACCTCGGCGTGGAACGTCGCGGGCACCAGGCTCGCTACGAACTGCCGGTACGCCGCGCAGCCCACTAGCGGCCAGTCGCTGCCGTACACAAATCGGGTGGGGCGCTCGGCGTAGCGGAACGCCCGGCGCACCCCGCTCGACAAGTCCGAGAGCATGTCGCGGCGCTCCTCGTCCAAGAAAACGTCGTCGCCGCCCACCACCAGGCCCGAGAGGTCGGCCCAGACGTTGAGGTTCTTGTACACCACCGCCGCGGCGTCGGTCAGCCACGGGTTGCCGAAGTGGGCGAGCACGAACTTCACCTCGGGGTGATCGACCGCCACCTCATCGACTAGAAGGGGGTGCGCGAACTTGAGCTTGGCATACGGCGAGTAGGTGTCGCCGGTGTGGAACACCACGGGCAGCTTGTGCCGCGCCGCCAGCTCGTAGTACGGCCGGTAGGCCGCGTCCCCTGGGGCGAAGTGCAGGTAGCCGAGATACCCCTTGAGCGCCACGACTGGCAGGGTGCGAATCTGCTCCTCGGCGCGGCGGATGTGGTCGCGGTCGTGCCCCTTGCACGGGTCCATCACGCCGATGGCCTTCAATCCGGGAGTGAGCGCGGCGACCTCGAGCGTCGAGCGTACCCCGAGCGCGTCGCCCTCCGGGGCGTTCCACTCGCCCATCGCCAGGGCCGAGGTCACGCCGGCGGCTTTCATCTGGGCGCGGAGTGCCTCCGCGCGCTCGGCGGCGGGCTTGGTCAAGATTTTGCCGAGCGGCCCGACCCCAGGCAGGTTCGGCGGCACGACGTGGACGTGGGCATCGACCATGACGGGGATGAGGGATGAAGGACGAGGGATGAAGCACCGAACAGGCGAGGCCCGCTGCTCGTGTTCTATCCTTCGTCCCTCGTCCTTCATCCCTCATCCCTATTTCGGCGGCGGCACCAGCCCGGCGGGCAGGGGTGGCACGCTCGCGGCTGCCGGCGGCGCCCCCACGGGCATCGCCGGCAGCCCCGGCGCGGGCGCCGCGGCCCCGGCTGCGGCGTTCGCCGGGTCGAGCGCCTTGCGGAAACTCGTGAGGTCGTGCCGGCGGATCGTCACCCCCTGGCCGCTGGTGCTGCCGGTCATCGTGTAGACGCCGAACTTGCCGGTGACGGTCTCCGCGACGTAGAGCGCCGCCTGGCCCTGGGTGATGTAGCCCGTCACCATCATGAAATGCACGTCCTGGCGGGGGGCCACCTCGAACTCGCTGACCAAGTCCACTTCGGCGAACCCGACCAGCTTGCCCTGCGACTTGTCGATGACGGTGCCGAGCAGCTTGCCCGCGCGGTAGTCGATCATCCACACGCCGTCGAGTTGGGTGCGGGCGTTCATGCTCACCGCGCCGGTGCACATCGCAAAGTCCTGGTAGCGGTCGCTGGTGGCGGCGAACACCGGCGGCGGACTCAGCGGGGCCACGAGGGACAGCCCGAGGGCGCCGGCGAGGGCGCCGAGGCCGAACAGGGTCACGGCGGCGAGGGGCTTGCGGCGGGGCATCGGCGGACCCTATTGGGGACTCGGGGCGGGCGCGGTTTCGGCGGACCATACCCGCCCCAGGGGAATTGTCTAGCCGACTCGGCGCCGGGGCGGGTACAATCGACCCATCGCCCGACCGACGCCCCCACGCCCGACCGAGTGCCCATGCCGCGCGCCGCCACCCGCCCGCCCGACTACCTCCAGACCGCCCTGAGCGTGTGGGCCGCGCTCGGGCGCTTCCCGCTGCCGTACCGCGTCGGGCTGGTCGCGCTCGGACTCTTGGGCTTCGCGCTCTACACCCTGGCCACCCACGGCCCCGCGCCGGCGGTGGCCCCGGCCGCGAACCCCGCCACCGGGCTGAACCCGGACGGCTCGGGGACGTTCCTGTTCTGCTTCTGGAACGTCGAGAACCTGTTCGACGACAAGGACGACCGCCGGCGCGAGGTCGATGAGCCGTTCGACAACGCCTTCGCCGCCGACGCCAACCTGCGCCAGTTAAAGCTCGACCACCTCGCCGACACCCTCCTCAAAATGAACGGCGGCAAGGGGCCAGACATCCTCGCGGCGTGCGAGGTCGAGAACCCCCGCGCGGCCGACCTGCTGAAAGCCACGCTCAACCGCAAGCTCACCGAGGGCGGCGTCGGCCAGGACATGCAGTACACCCAGGTGGCCATGCGCGACCTCGACGCCGGCCGGCACATCGCCCCGTGCGTGATTACCCGCCTCAACGTCGTCCACCAGCAGTCGCGGCTGCTCGGGTACCAACTGCGCATCCTCGAAACGCACCTGAACGTCAACGGCTACGACCTGACGCTGATCGCCTCGCACTGGACCTCGCAACTCACGCAGCGCGACGGCTCCAACGGGTCGCAGACGCGCGACAAGTACGCCGGGCTGATCCGCAAGGCCTACGACGATGCCGTGGCGAAGAGCGCCGGCGCCGACTTCCTGGTTTGCGGCGACTTCAACACCCCGCCCGAAAGCGCCCCCGTGGCCGAGCAACTCGGCACCACCTCGGATCGCGCCGCGCTGAGGCCCGGCGGCGGGCCGCTCCTGAACCTCTTGGGCGGCAA
>CAXTPM010000135.1:0-403 GCA_964245865.1 uncultured Fimbriiglobus sp.
GCCCGCTTCGCCAGACGCGCCGTGCCGAGCCACCCCAGGGCCAACGCCCCCACCGCCAGCGCCCCCACGAGGGAAAGCCGCGCCGGCGTCAGCCAGCCCCCGCCACCACTGGCCCCGCTCTCGCCCGACTTGCCGCGGCCCAAGAGCCAGGCGAGGCCCGCCGCCCCGAGGCACGCCGCCGCCCCGCCGCGCGACAGACTCAAGGGGATACTCAGGCCCACCACCCCGAGCATCGCCCCGAGTGCCAAGTTGCGCGGCGTGAACAGCTCCGAGCCGTCGCTCGGCCCCATCCCGCGCCGATCCGGCTCGGCCACCGGCGAGGCGATCAGCCCGAAAATCGCCCCGAGTGCGAGCGCCGCGTAGTCCGGGTACTGGCTGCGCGAGATGAACGGCCCGAACGCCG
>CAXTPM010000135.1:413-10645 GCA_964245865.1 uncultured Fimbriiglobus sp.
CTCCACCGGCAACAGCCCCAGGATCGTGTTCGACCGGCCGACCGCCGCCTGCAGAATCGCCACCAGCGCCATCAGCGCGCCCGACCCGGCGAGCGCCCACAGGAGCCACGGCAAACTCTCCCGCGTCGCCGCCCAGTTCCGCGCCACCAAGTACAGCGCCAGGAGTCCCCCGAGGCGCGCGGCGAACTGCCGCGTCCCCGCCGGGTGCAGCGACACCGGCAGCCACTCCCGCGCGGCCGGGGACACTGCCCCGAACCCGGACTCCAGTTCGGCCGGCACGAACTCGCGCGCCGCGGCCGAGCGGTACGGCGACACCACCCCCAGCACCGCCGGCGGCAGCGGTACGAGTTGCAGCGCCGTCGCGCCGACCAGCGCCAGTAGGGCACCCGACACCCAGCACGGCCGCAAGTCTAGCCGCCCGCCCAGGAGTGCCGACGCCGCCCACAGCGCCGCCAGCCCGAGCACCGCGCTACTCAGCAGGAACTCGAACCCCGGCTCGTTGCACACATACGGCCACGGCGAGAGCGCCGCGACCGCCGCGCACCCCGCCCCGGCCAGGCGCCGCAGAAGCCGCGCCGCGGGGTCGGGCGGCGGAGCAGGTGCAGGTGTGGTGGCAGTGGGCTTGGAATCGAGCGGGGAGTCGGGCAACGGGTCGGGCATGGTCCACCAAATAAAAGAGCGGGGGCGACCCGGTCAAGGTCGCCCCCGCTGAGGGGTGTTCGCAACTCGCGCGCCCGACTCTAGCGGCGGGTGATGGTCGTACGGGTGCCGACGGTCTCGGTCCAGTCGCGACTGGTGGTGGCCGAGGCGAGGGCGTCGGGCTGCACGCCGGCGACTTCGGCGCGGGCCGGCAGTTCGGTACGCGGGGCCGAGGCGGTTTCGGCGACGGCCGAGGCGGCGACCAGCCCGCACGCGGCGAACAGTACGCCGGCGACGGCCAGCTTCACGGTTTTCACGGTCATGGTGGAATCCTCGGTTCGATTTCGGGCGGATGCGATCGTCAGGTCTACTTTAGCAACCCTTACGCCGGCGGGCGAGGGATTTCTAGGCGGATCAGGCCCAAGTTTCTCAATCTTCACGAATCGCCGGTTACGGCGGGGCCGGAATCAGCCAGCCGAAGCCACCTTTTCTGAGCGCGGCCTCAATTTCATCGGCGTGGGCGTAATACCCGTCGCCGCCCTGCGAGGCGACGCAAATACCGACGACGCGGTTCGCGGAGTCCAGCAGCGGCCCGCCGGACATCCCGCCTACGGGCGCCGCGGTGGCACGCCAGAAAAACGCCTGCTGGTCGCCGGGGCGCTTGACGAACGCCTTGCCGGTGAGCACGACTTCGCGCGCCATCGGCGGCACGCCACCAGGGCAGCCGGCGGCGAGGACCGGCGCCGGGAAGACCTTGGGCCGCGCGGGGTACGCCGCCAGCGGGCAGACCGGCGGCGGGAGACCCTTGAAGCGGAGTTCCACGAGGGCCACGTCGCACGAGTTGACTCGCAGCACGATTTCGCCGCCGAACACCGTCCGCTTATTGGCCGGGAAGCCGGAGCGCGGGAAGAACTCGTAAGTCCGCCCCTCGCCCGGCGGCACGGCGTGGTTGGCGGTGAGCAGGTACGCCTTGTCGCCGCGCACCCCGATGCACACCCCGGTGGCGACCGGCCCGGCCCGCTCGCCGGTGGCGAGGCGGGCGCAGGCTTGGATCGCGTCCCACTGGCGTTCAGTGGAAAAAGCCGCGCCCGCCCCGGTCGCCGCCCCCCCGAAGAGGTGCGGTGAGCAGACGGCGAGCGCGAGGTGGAGCGACAGCAGCACGGCCCGACCCCGGACTTAGCCGATGAAGAAGCCGTTGGCGCCGTTGGCCCCGCCGAAGGCGAAGAAGTTGCCGATCTGGGCGCCGGTATCGACCCGGAAGGTCTGGACGCGTGCCCCGCCGCTGCCCGGCGCGGTGAGGATTTCATCGACCCCGCCGACAGTCTCCCCGGCCACGCGGACGCCGGTGGTGACGGCCCCCTCGTAGGCGTTGAACGAGCGGATCGGGGTGCCGGTGCCGCTGAAGGTGCTGACCACCGAGCCGCCGCCGGCGCCCGCGCCGGTGACGATCTGGCCACCGCTGGTAGCAACGAACACCCCGCCGGTGAAGTTCTGCGGGTAGGCGAAGAAGCTGCCTTCCGCGGCGCCGGTGGAGCCGTTGTACACCGAGACGCGCGGGCCACCGCCCTGCCCCGCCCCGACGACGATGTCGGCCACGCCGTCGCCGGTCACGTCGCCGCCCGCGACGGTGATGCCGCCGGTGAAGCCCTGCTCCATGCCGAAGAAGCTCAGCGCCGCCGCCGGGGTGGGCGTGCCGTTGTAGGTGAAGGTGCGGACGTTCGGCCCGCTGCCGACCCCCGCGCCGGTGACGATCTGGGCTTTCGAGCCGGCCGCGGCGCCGGGGAGCGCCCCGACCGACACGCCTCCGCGCATGGTGGAGTCGTAGGCGAAGAAGTCGGCGATGGTGCTGCCGTCGAGGCCGCTGTAGATGCGGACCCGAGGCCCGCCGCCGACGCCCGCCCCGACGATGATGTCGTCGGTGCCGTCGCCGTTCACATCGGCCGTCGCCACGCTCGTCCCGCCGGTGAAGCTCGCTTCGAACGGGCTGAGCGTGTAGCGCAGCGCGTTGGTAGCCGAGTCGTACACCTGCACGCTCGCCGAGCCGCCCGCGCCGCTGCCGACCGCGAAGAGCTTGACGATTGTAGGCGTGACCGGCGGGGTAACTGGGGGCGTCACGGGCGGAGTGACCGGCGGGGTGACAGGGGGCGTCACCGGCGGAGTGACCGGCGGAACGACCACGACCACCGTCGCGGTGTTCGAGCCGGTCGAGGCGGCAGTGGTCGAGGTGGCGGGAATCGCCCCGGCCGCGACCGTCAGCGACACCGTGCTCGTGGCGCTGAGGGCGCCCGTCAGCGTCACGGTGAACGCCGTCGCCGAGATCGGCGTGATTGTCGGCGTGAGGGCCGCGCCGTTAGAGTCGCTGAACACCAGGTCCGCGGCGGTGAACTGCGTCGCGTCGATGGCCGACGAGAACGTCACCGTGAACGCCACCGAGGTCTGGGGGGTGTTGAAGAACGGCGTGTTCGCGTTGACGATCACCGACACCGGGGTCGGGATCGGCGCCGGCGGGAGCACCGTCGGTTGGACCGAAATCGTGGAGGTATTCGACTGGACCGTCAGGCCGTCGGTCGCGGTCGAGAAGGCCGCGCGGGGGCTGATCGACACCGTGATGGTGCTGCCGGCCGTCGCCCCGGCCACTGTGACGGTGTAGTTCTGGCCCGCGCCGCTCACCGTGCCGGTGGCGGGGGCGCCGTTGACGGTGACCACGAGGTCCGAGGCGTCGAAGCCAGTGACGGCGGTGCCGAACGTGACATCGAAATCGACCGTGCCGCCCACCGGCGCGACGAGCAGAACCGCGCTGCCGGTGGGGTTGTCGGGGGTGACGGCCGGGTTGATCGTCACCGACACGTTGGTGACGGCGGTGGCGTAGGCCTCCTGCTCGATGGCCAGCGAGCCGGTGTTGGCCACGCTGACCAGCGGCCCGGCGACGGGGAGGAACTGCGGGAACAGCGTCGAGGTGCTGGTGAGGTCGGTGGCGATCGCCGGGTTGCCGGTGCCGGTGGGGTTGGCGGTCGCGGCGAACGGGCCGGTCGGGGTTCCCCAGAAGTTGTTGGGCGCCTGGATCGGGGTGGTGGCGAAGCTGCCGTCGGCGCCGAACTCGTTGCCGAAGATGTTGCTGTTGGTGATGAACAGCGTCGAGGGGTCGTTGGCGGCGATGCCCGTGCTCACGCCGACGCCGTTGTTGCGGATCGTCGAGCCGATAATCGTGATGTTCGCGCCGATCGTCGGGTCGCCCAGGGCACTGGTGCCGAGAACGCCGACACTGGCGATGGGGTTGGTGCCGTTGTTGTCGGCGATGACCGACCCCGAGATGAACGCGGTCGCCCCGTTGACCTCGATGCCGTTGCTAATGGCGCTGCCCGCGCCGCGGCCGGTGACGCGCGAGCCGATCACGTTGAGCAGCGTGCCGTCGCTCGCCACGATCCCCTCGAAGCCGTAGCGGCTCACGTCGGAGTCGGTGAGGGTCAGGGTCGAGGTGCCGTTGGGCGTGGCGCCCTGCTGGACGAAGATGCCGGTGCCCTGGTCGGTCAGGCCACCGGCGTTGAAGATCGTGCCGGACACCGCGACCTGGTTCAGCGAGACCGTCGCGCCGCCGGTGACCGTGATGCCCGTGCCCACATCGACGCCGGGAGTGCCGTCGAGGCGGAAGCCGGAGAAGTTCACGGCCACGCCGCCGGCGGTGCCATCGACGCGCAGCAGCGCCGTGCCGAGGTCGGCGACGCCGCCGAAGAGCGTCCCGGCGGTCGGCTGGACCACCGAGGCGCCCTCGCCCGAGCCGATGATGTCGAGCGTCTCGGTGATGTTGGTCGCGTTGCCGAACACTGGGTCGTCGTTGGCGCTGTTGTCGAGCGCGATGGCGCCGTGCGCCAGGAAGATCGTGTCGGGGCCGGCGCTGGCCTCCGCGGCGAGGATCGCCAGGCGCAGGTCCGCGAACCCGTCGGTGCCGATGGTCGCGGTCTGCCCGGCGGGCGCGGGGCTGGGGTAGCCGGTGTTGAAGGTCGCGGTGGTCCCGGCGGCGCCGGTGAAGGTCGGGTCGACGAAGAAGTTGGCGGGGACCGAGCGGTCCTCCAACTCGGTCATCGTGGGGGCGAACCCGGTGCGGGTCGCGGGGCGGACGGGTTTGAGCCAGCTCGTTAACATCGGGGCGGTCTCCGGTGGGCGGTCGAGGACGGGGGTCGTTGCGGGATCGGAACGGTACCGGGGAGCGGTTGGGGTTCAGTTTACCCAAACCACCGATCCTGCGGCAACGAGTAATCTCCCCTCATTGTGGCGAAACATTGCCGCCGTGGCCAACACGGGCGCGATTTCTTCACCAAACTTCCACAACTGACTGGTGGCTCATCTCAACCCAACCGGCCGGGCCGCGCGAATCCGCAATCCCGGCACATCCGGTGAACTGCGCCTCGTTTCGCCGCCGATACAAGCACAAGCGATGCGATTCCGGTCGGCCGTCGGGGGTTACGTCATGCGCCTTAGGGCCGTCTGGCTGGTCGGACTTTTGCCGCCGTTGTGCGGCTGCAATTTGTTTTACTACGCCGGCAAGAACCTCGTCAACGAGCCGGTGACGCTGGCCGACGAGCGCAAACTCGACAAGCGCCTCAAGTGCGAGGCCGACGAGCAGTGGCGAGCGATCTGCCACCAGTTCCCCGAGCGCACCTTCACCCCCGAGTTCGCCGACGGCTTCACCGACGGGTACGTCGATTACCTCGACATCGGCGGGGTGCCCGGCCCGCCCGCGGTGCCGCCCCTGCGCTACCGCCGCACGAACTACCTCACCCCGCACGGCCAGGCGCTGGTGCGGGACTACCTCACGGGTTTCCAGTACGGGGCCGAGGTGGCGTCGGCGACGGGCAAGCGGCAGTTCCTCACCGTGCCGGTGGTGCTGCCGGAGAGCGCCGGCGACGAGCCGCTGAGCGTCAGGCGCCTCCCCGCCCCGCCCGACCCCGCGCCCCCGGCGGATCGCCCGGTGGCGGGCACCCCGACGGGCCTCGAGAAAGCGCCGCCGAAGCCGGACGCGCCGCCGAGCCTCCCGGTCCCCGCCGTGCCGGCCCCGCCAGCCGCGCCGGCGCCGGGCCAGCCGACCCCCGCCCCGACTCCGCCGGCCGCGCCGGTCGCCCCGCCGGCGAGTCCCGCCGACCCCGCGCCGGCCACTCCCGCCCCGACTCCGCCGGCCGCGCCGGCGCCGCTGCGGCCCATCGGCGCCGAGTTGCCGCCGGAGTTGCCGGGCGCGCCCAAGCAGGGGATGCCGCGCGAGCTGCCCCCCGCCCCCGAGCCGCCCGCCCCGCTGCCGCCGGCGCCGGAGCCGCCGAAGTAGTGGACCGTGAACCGTGGTCCGTCGAAGACCAAAGCCGCCCGATGCCGACTTCCTCCCGGTCCACGGTCCCCGGACCACGGTCCACGACTCAGGGATTCCCATGACCCGCCCAGGATTCTGGCTCCTCCTCGCCGCCGCCGCTGCTTCCAACGGCTGCGCGGCGCTGACGAACCCCGTCGCCGACGGCGTCCCGATCCGGCGCCTGCCGGCCGAGGTGCTGGGCCGGCCGAAGTCGGAGTTGCGCGCGATCCCGCTGACGGTCCTGCAGCAGCGCGAACCCGACCCGTACCGCCTCGACGAGGGGGACGTGCTGGCGATCGTGGCCGACAACTTGGTGAGCGAGCCGGGCCAGCAGCCGCCGGTGAACCTGCCCGACCAGTCCTCGCCGATCGCCGCGTCGGGCTTCCCGTTCCCCGTGGGCGAGAACGGGCGCCTCTCCATCCCGCGCCTGCCGCCGATCAACGTGAAGGGGCTGTCGGTCGCCGAGGCCGAGCAGCTCGTCCGCGAGTACGCCACCGGCAAGCGCGGCGGCGAGGAGATTCTCAAGGACGGCAAGATTTCCGTGCAGCTCCTGCGGAAGCGGCGCTACCAGGTCACCGTGGTGCGCGAGGACTCGCAGGTGCCCCTGGGCGGCCCGAGTACCGCCGGGACCGACCGGCGCGGCATCGGGCTGACGGTCTCGCTCCAGGCCGGCGAGAACGACGTGCTGCGGGCCATCAACGCGGCCGGCGGGCCTCCGGGCTTGTCTGCGAAGAACGAGATCACCGTGCTGCGCAACCTCAAGGGCAAGAGCCTCGCGCCCCAACAGTACGCCGACGCGGGGAGCCGCCGGCAGCTCGTGCAGTCCGGCGAGGTGGTGCAGATCAAGATTCCCCTGCGGCTCTACCCCGAGCAGCCGATCACCGTGCGCGAGGAGGACATCATCCTCAGGACCGGCGACCTCGTGCTGATCGAGGCCCGCGACACCGAGTACTTCATCACCGCCGGCGTCGCGGGGGCGGCGCAGTTCCCGCTGCCGCGCGACTACGACCTGAACGTGATCGAGGCGATCGCCCAGATTCGCGGCCCCCTGCTCAACGGAGGCTACACCCAGAACGCCTTCATCGCCCAGTCGGTGAACACCGGCATCGGCAACCCCAGTCCGAGCCTGGTGACGGTGCTGCGCCGGGCGCCCAACAACCGGCAAATCCCCATCCGGGTGGACCTGAACCGCGCGTTCACCGACCCCAGGGAGCGCCTGCTGATGCAGCCCGGCGACATCCTGGTGCTCCAGGAGCGCCCCGGCGAGGCGGCGGCGCGGTACTTCACCCAGACGTTCCGGTTCAACACCTTCACGAACTTCCTGCGGGCCGGCGACCTGACCGGGAGTCTGACCACCAACAACCCGTAACGGCTCCGCACCCCGAGGAAACGCCATGCCCGCCCCGGCCAAGCCCGCGCTCCTGCTAGCCGCGTGCCTGGCCGGGGCGGGCTGCTCGCTCGGCCCCCGCGCCGTCCAGCAGTCCCGCCTCGAGTACAACGAGGCGATCAAGAGCACCGGCGAGCAGCAGTTGCTCCTGAACATCGTGCGGCTGCGCTACGGCGACGTGCCGAGCAGCCTCGCCGTCACCGCCGTCGCCGAGCAGCGCGAACTCACCGCGGGCTTGCGCGCCGTGCCGTTCTTCACCAGCGCCGCGGCGGGGGATGTCGGCGGCTACCGCGGCCTGGTGCTGCCGCAGGCCGAACTCACCGGCTCGAACCGCCCGACGCTCACGTACTCGCCCAGCGACGACTCGGACTTCACCCGCCGCCTCTTCACCCCCGTCACGCTCGAAGGACTGGCGTACCTGGGCAAGACCACCTGGCCGATCGAGACCGTGTTCCGGCTCTACCTCGAGAACCTCAATTGGGTGCCCAACGCCGAGACCGCCAGCGGCCCGACGCCGCGCCTGGTACCGCGCTACGCCGAGTTCCGTGCGGGCGTGGCGGCCCTCCAGCGCCTGCGCGACCGCAACTTGGCGGTGCTCACGAGTGTGGAGCGCGACGACAAGCCGGCCGACGCGGTGAAGGCAGGCGCCGGGAGTGCCGCCGCGGCGGTGGAGGCGGTAAAGGCCGGCTTCGAGTACCGCGCCGACGAGTCGGGCGCCTACGCCGTGGTCAAGAAGCGCTCCCAGCCGGTGCTGCGCGTCGGCGGCGTCCCCGAGGGCGACCCGGACTTCGCCGAGTTCTGCCGCGCGTTCAGTCTCGACCCGAGCAAGCGGAGCTTCGACCTGACCGCCGAGAAGCTCGACCCGTTCCTGGCCGGCGCCCCGCCGGGCGGACTCGACGCGCTCGACCTGGAGACGCGCTCGCTGTTGCAGGTGCTGTTCTTCGTGGCGCACGGCGTGGAAGTGCCCGCCGCCGACGCGCTGAGTGGCGCGGCGCCCCTGACCCTCGACGCCGACGGCAGCGTGTTCGACTGGGACCGCGTGGTGGGCGGGCTGTTCAAGGTGCGCTGCTGCGCCGGGCGCCGCGCGCCGGACTGCGCCCGCGTCGCGGTCTGCTACCGCGGCCACTGGTTTTACGTGGACCGCGCCGACCGCGACACCGTGGCGACGTTCCACTTGCTAGTCGAGTTGTCGCGCCTCGAAGTGGGCGCGAAGGCCGGCGCGGCGCCGCTCTTGACGCTGCCCCTGGGCGGGCAGTGAGTGCTAGCAGTGCAACTGGCGGCCTCCCGGCGAGCCGAGGGGCGTCAGCCCCCGGATGCAGGCCCGAGTAGGGGTGAGCGGCAAACGGGGTGACAGTCAACCGGCCCCAACGAGCATCCGGGGGCTGACGCCCCTCGGCTCGCCGGGAGGCCCAGCCCGCGTGCGTGTCACCCGGCGGCATCCACCTCGGGCGGTACCGGCGCGGCCGCGCCGGCCACCCACCGGCCGGCCCCAGCCCGCCGCAGCAGCCACGCGGCCGGCATGACTCCGGCGACGAAACCGCCCGCCAAGTAGACATCAACCCCCGCCCCGCCGCAGGCGAACTCGCCGGGGCGCCGGGCGCGGTCCCGCTGCCGCTCGCCGAGGGTACCGTCGAGTAGCACAGCCCCGCCGCAGCCCCCGACCGCGAGGCAGGCGAGGCAGGCGTAGATTCGCAGCAACTGATCCACCGCCCGCCTCCCGGTGCCGAACCCGCCCCCGCTCAAGACCGCCCCTACTTCTTGCCCGCCGCCGGCGCCTCCCCGAATACGTTCTCCCGCTCCAAAGGCAGCGCGAAGCCGTCCGACACGCGCGTCATGTACAGCCCGCGGCAGAGCCACCAGAACGCGAACGCTGCTTTATCCAGCCCGAGGTCCGCCTCAAGCTGCACGTAGTCCGCGCGCGTCAGCTCCCACGGCGTGCGGCTGAGCTTGCGCGCGTACTCGTAGGCGCGCCGCTCGGCCGGGGGGAAGCGCGACCAGTCGCCGGCCAGGGCTTGCGTGCGCTCGCGCACGGCATTCTTGTCGAGGCCCGCGACTTCCAGCAGCATCTCGCAGTGGCCCATGCAGTAGTTGCACTCCACCGCGCGCGTCTGCACCCAGAACAGGCTCTCCTCGAACACCCGGTCGGCCCCCGACTCGGCCCACATCGTACGCGTGCACACCGCCCACGGCACGGCCAGTTCCGGCGCGTAGCCGTAGCCGAACAGCGTCCAGATGATGCGAGTCGGCTTGGCGGCGAACGCGGCGGGGAGGTTGGCGTTCACCTCGTCCCACACGGGGATCGGCAGGCGCGGCGTGCGGTCGCGCTGCCCCTCCAGGCGGCGCTGGAGTTCGTCGTAGCCCGGCCCCTGCCACGCCGGCGCGGCCGTCGGGTCGCCCGGCAGTAGCGCCGGCAGTCCCTTCTGCTCCGGGATCAGCGGCGCGGACTGGAAGCTGCCCTCGGCGAACGCCACGTTCACGGGCGGCATCGGCCCGCCGGCCTCGAGCGGCACGCCGAGGCCGAGCAAGAGGCGGTCCTGGAAGTTGCCGTAGGCCGCGAGGTAGACCATCGCCGCGACTTGCTTGACGCCGTGGCGCTCGCGCAATTCGGCGAACTGCATGTCGGTCACCTGCGGCGCGGCCACGCTCAGCATTCGGGCGAACTCCAAGGGCGCGCGGTCCCCGGCCGGCCAACTCTCGCGCCCGGCCACCAGTGTCCGGCAGGCGCCCTCGCCCGCGGCGCGCTTGAGGTCGAACAGCGCGGTGGCCTTGGCGTAGTCGCAGCGGTTGGCGTCGGCCACGACGTAGCGCATCTTCGCCCGCAACGCCGGGTCGAGGGGACTCGTCACGCGGTGCGCGTAATCGAGGTTCAGC
>CAXTPM010000136.1:0-10471 GCA_964245865.1 uncultured Fimbriiglobus sp.
CCTCGGCAACCTCGCCGCAACCCGTCGCCCTCACCGGTGTCAAACTCTGGGGACTTTAGGGACGGCTCTCCAGGCTGAGGGGCGCCGGTTGACCCTGGCACGTTCGCCTTGGTGGACGTGACTCCTACTTCACGAAGGGCCTGCCGACCTCCTGCTCGGTGAACGCCAGGTTGCACTCCGGCCCCGTGTCACCCAGAACCTTCCCCGCGATGAGTCGGTTCGTAGGACCGAGCAGGTTGAAGTGGTCGGCCCCCCCGACCACGAAGAAGTGGACCTTCGGGTTCCGGGTCCTGCCCGCCATCGAGCGCAGGCTGCTGGCGTTGCCCCCGGACGCGCCCTCGAAGACGAAGACCGGGCTGCGGATCGAGTGCAGCCACTGGCCGGGCGAGCGGAGGCGGAGCTCCTTCGCGTCGGCGAGCGAGAAGGTTCCGGCCCCGAGCCCGTACTGCAGCACGTCGGCGACCGGGCCGAACGAGAACACCGCCCGGAACGAGTCGGAGCACTCGGCGGCCAGGAGGGCCAGCGTGCCCCCCGTGCTGTGGCCGCCGAGGTAGACGCGGCCGGCGTCGACGTGCGGCTGCTTCCGCAGAAAAGCCGCCGCGGCGGCGAGCACGTCGTCCACCTCGCCGAGGAAGCTCTCCCTGCGGCCGGGGTTGTCGTTCCCGCCGCGCAGGCTGGGGAACATCGTGACCACTCCCGCTTTGCGGAACGCGCTCGCCGACTGGTCGGCCGCGCCGCCGTCCCGCCAGCACCCCGCGTCGATCGTGTTGCAGTCCCCGCCGGTGATCCAGACGACGGCCGGGCGCTTCTTGCCGTCGCCTGGGTCGGGGGTCAGGTAGGCGGCCAGCTTGCCCGGTGCCGCGTCGTACCGGACCACTTTGAAGAGTTCGCCCGGCGCCTCCGGGAGGGGGGTCTTGTCCTGCTTCGCCGCCGGGGGGAGCAGGGCCGTCCCGAAGCCCCGCCGCGCGTCGGCCAGCGCGACGGAGTCGGGCTGGTCCCGGTCGCTCCCCGGCGAGGCGAACTTGAACCCCGCCGTCCCGCCCTCGTCGATGTAGTCCACCACGATGCCCGCCGGCAGGAGCGCCGCGCTCTCCCGGTCCACGGCGACCGGGACGCCCCGCGACTCGCTCAGGAGGTCGCCCTTGGGGTCCGTGTCCGGGTCGAGGTCGAGCTTGATTTGGTCGCCGGAGACGGAGACCCGCAGGCGGCTCGCCGAGGCCGCCCCCGTGAGGAGCTTGCGGACCTGCTTCGCCGCGCGGCCGGTCAGCGCGACGCGGGAGCCCGCGGGCTCTTTCTCCTTCGGAGCCTCTTTCTTCGGGGCGACCGGCGGGGCGGGAGTGGGCTTGGCCTTCGGCCCGGCCGGCGGCGGCAGCCTGGGGTCGCAGCCCGTCACCACGACCGCAGCGAGTATCAGACAGCGGCAACCGACCATTGATTTGACTCCCACCCCAGGCGGCCGGATTCCGACTGGGACGGTTCACGGCCCGCGTGGTCGAACGCCCCCGCCCCCGGCCAACGGGGCACAGAGGGCTATAGGACACGAAAAGTCTACCCGCCGGCCGGCGGCTTCTTCCCGAGCTTCGGCTTAGGCGGACTGTCGGATTCTGACAGTGGCGGCACCGGCGGGGTTGCGGATTCTGGAGCCTGTCGCCCCCGTCTGTCCGCGCTGGCGGCGGAATCGGGACATGGCCCAATTCGCCACCAGCGCGGACAGACGGGGGGAACTACTTGCCGAGTTGCAGCCACGGTGGCGGCCGCTCGCCGCGACTGTCCGCGCTGGCGAGGGCCGCCTTGTGGAACCGCGCCTTCCGGATTTCCGGCCGCAATTTGTCGTCCGCGTCGCCGAGCCGGAACAGTGCGATCGCCGCCCACCCCCGCACGGCGTCGTCCGCGTCCGCGAGCAGCTCGGCCAGCACCGGCACGGCGTCCGGCTCCCTTGACACCGCCAGCGCTGACAGGCAGACGTAGCACAGGTCGCCGACCTCGCCCGACATCGGCCCCGGCCGGCCGGTCCTGTTCGACTCGGCCCGAGACTTGAGCAGGGCGAGCAGGTCCGCAGTCCTGACCGTACCGCCGAACACGTGGACCGGGTCGAGGGCGGTGGAGGCCGTGACGACGCCCCGGCTGGTGACGAGCTTGAGCGTACCGGCACCGCACCCCAGTGCCCCGAAGTTCGCCATGCGGGCGGTGGCCTGGAGTTGGGGAACCCGCTCGAGGACCGGCCGGCCCGCCTGCGCGGCGATGAAGACGGCCGCCGCGAAACAGACCGCATGCACGAACCCGCCCCCCACACTCGCCACCGGACTCCCAACCCGACCGCAACCGACTCAATTCAAGCCTCAGCTTAGCCACCCGCTGACCGCCCGGCGACCCTACTTCGGCCTCTCGTCCTGCAGCGCCGGTGGCACGCCGGCCTCACCCACCGGCCGGTGACTCTCCTACCGCGATTCGGCGCGGGATACACTGCGGGGTATCACGGGCGACCTCATCTGCCGGAAGTTCACGAGTGCCGAACAAGCCCCGCCACACCGTCGCGCTCAGAATCCAGAGCGCGGCCCTGACCGCCGCCGAGATCAGCGATGTCCTCGGCACCCAGCCGACTCGCGCCATCGAGAAGGGCGTGCTCTACAGCGCCTACTCAACCAAGCCGAAGCTGCGCGAGGCGGCCGTCTGGCTGCTGAACAGCGACTCGTTCTCCGGCCCGTCGCTCGACGACCGCCTGAACGGCATCCTCGACTTCATGGACTCCGGGCGCGCCGAACTCCAGGCACTCGCCCGCACCTGCTATATGGACTTGTCCTGCGGGTACTTCGACGACAACGGGGGCAACGGGGGGATCGCCCTGACCCGCGAGATGTTCGCCCGGATCGCGGGGCACAACGTCTGCGCCTTCTTCGACCTGTACCTCGGCGACAGTGAGTTGCGGGACGAGTGATGTTTGCGAACGCCCTCTACCCGCCCTTGGGCTTGCGCGGGCGCCCGGCCCTCCCCTCCGGCTCCGCGGCCGGCACCGGCGGCACCGGGGGCGAAATGGGACGGGCAGGTCGTCGGCTACGGGGTCGCGCCCAACCCCGGCGGGGTGGCGGACGCCTCGGCGAACTTCCTCGACAGCCTAGACGCGGCCGTCACGCTCCAGTTCCGGGAGGACTTCCCGCGCGGCGTGCTCCACCCCCCGAGCCGGGGGCCGCGGCCGTACACCCCCCGCGACGCCGCGATGGACTCGATCTGCAGGTGGTGCTTCGGCCGGAAGGTGGAGCGCTTCCAGCTCGACCCGTCGCTGCTGGCGGTCGACGGCAGCGGCCTGGAACTCAACCTCGGCGCCGAGCAGTTCATGCGCCTGGCGGTGTTCAATTACCTCGAGTACCACGAGAGCCGCGGCGGCCTGGTGGTCGTCGGCGACTTCGGCGTACTGGCGACGCGGCGGGCGCGGCCGGCTAAGCGCCGCCGGCTCGGCCCCAGTGGGTTGCAGCAGGTACGTGAGCAGGTGCAATCAGCATGAGGGCGGAGTGGGGGCTGACACCTCTCACGCGCTGTCTCTAAATGGACCGTCCATTTAGAAGTCGCCACCGGGCACGAGGCGATCCTCACCATCACCCCGCTGCCGAGGAACTTGACGAACGCAGTTTTAGCGGTCTCCTCGGCCCGCTCCTGGGCGATTTTCAACCCCTTGCTGCCCCGAGAACGGTGCTGACTTTTGAGGTGCCGGCGACGGCGCGGCCCGCTTGTGCCCCCGGCCAGCGTACTTCATCACCCGGTCGTCGAACGCACCCGGCGGCGGTTTCGGACTCACGGCGTCAAGCGCGCTTCCCCCCCACTTCGTCGTGGTGAGTCGGGAGAGCCCCCGAGGATCGGTTACACTCCGACTGTGCGGCGTTCGGCCGGCGCGGCGGCCCCGTTGGGCCGTCCAGGGGATGTGGGGAGGGGCGACAATGAAGTCCGGGAAGCCTTTAGGACAGTCGCCGGAGAAGCCGCCGGCCCCCGAGCCGAGGTCCGGGCGCCGGCGCCGCCCGAGGGCCTCGGCAGTCGCCCCACCCCCGCCGCCGGTCGGCCCCGACCCCGCCCGCGCCGACGTGCTCGACCTGCGCGTGGCGAGCCCGTTCCGCCTGCCCGACTACCGCTGGCAGATCGCCTTGCGCTTGGTCAACGGCGAGTTCGTGCCCGAGGGCTGGGCCGACGAATGGGTCCGGCTCGGGGAGCGCCTGCTCCGCCACCCCCCAGGTGCCGAACTGCCGCCGGACCTCGCCGCTGCGTCCGAAGCCCGCGCGTTCCTCGACAGCGCTTCGGATTGGGCGCGGGCCGAACTCGAGGCCCGGCTCTTAGCGTCCGAGCCGCACGGCGACATCGCCGCCAAGGTCGGGCTGTCGGCCGCGGCGGTCGGGGCCTACGCGGCCCTCTTCTACGCGGTGGCCGACCGCCTGGGGGTACCGGGCTACGTCACCCACACCGCGATCGGCCTGCACGACCCCGAGCACGCGGGCGACCTGGGGCGGCACCTGCGGCTCTACGGCTACAACGCCGGCCCGTTCATCGTGGACCTGATGACCGGGCCCGAGCCCGGACCCGACGCCCCCGAGGAGGAGCGGGCTCTGCGCGAGAAGGCGCGGCTGGCTCTCAGACTGAGCGCCACGCCGGTAACCCAGGCCAACGGGATGCAGTGGGTCCGGCTGCACCAACTGCGGCTCGAACTCAGGGCGCGCCGGGCTCGGGTGTAGTGGCGCCGGCGCGCACAAGCGGCGCAACCAGGGGGGCGTAGAACAATGGCCTACGACTCGCGCGGCTACTACTACCGCTCTCGCCGCGACGGCGGCAAGGTCGGGCGCGACTACTTCGGCCGGGGCGCACTCGCCGAGGCGGCCGACCGCCTGCTCGGCGAGTTCCGGGCGGAGCTGGGGGCCGGGGCCGAGCGCAAGAGTCTCGCCGACGCGGCGTTCGCGCTCCTGGCCGGCGCGCTCGACGGGGCAGTTGCCCAGCGCCTCGCCGCCGCTGGATATCACCGGCACGACCGGGGCCAGTGGCGGAAGAGGCGCGCCGGCCTGCCCGTGCCCGTTACTTCCGCGGGGCCGGCCGACTGGGACCGGGTCCAATCGCTCGCGCTCGGCGCGCGGGACTCGTGGGCCGGTGGTGATTCCGAACGCCTCACGCGGCTCGAGGGTGAGGTGGCCCGGCTCGCGCGCCCTGGGGCCGGGCCGCTCGAGTCGGTGCTGGCCCTGAGGGCCGCGCTCGCGGCGGCGAGACTCTCAGAGTTGCGCGACCCGGCCGGGCGGCGGGCACGGCGGGTCGCGCGCGAGGCGGCGGCAGCTGTTCGGGCGCTGCGCTCGGTCCAGGCGAAGCTCCCCCAGGGGGCGTAGGTCGGAAAGTGGAGCCGCCTCCACTTTCCGACCTACGCCAAAGCTTTGACAGGAGGCGTGGTACGCGCTGGTCGTGTCGATCCGCGTCGGCGAGGGCGCCACAACCCTGCTCGCGCCGGCCGGCGAGGTGGACATCTACGCCCCGGTCGATGCGGAGATTAGGGCGTCCGCAGCGGTAGCCGCCGAGGTCGAGGCGACGGGGTAGTCCTTGCCTCTCAGCGAAGTAGTCGGCGGGCGCGCGGGCCGAGGAGAACTGCGGCTGCCGGTCCTCGGCATCCCGTGTGAAACCCCTGCTGTGGCGCCGGCTCCCACGCCCCAGGATTCGAAAGACACGAGGCTCGCCATGGGCAGTCTCGGAGCCTCACGTCCTCGCCTCATTCGCGTACCCGCTGAAAGCGTCTGGGTTGTGGAACCGCCCCGTCGCCCGCTTCGTGGAAGGTCGTCGTGACCCCCGCGCGGCTGCCCGCATGGCGCGGGACTACGACGCCCTCCCCCCCGAGCTAAGGGACGCGACCCTGCAGGCTTGCGAGCGGGCGGCCCTCTAGCGAGTCCACAGGTGTGCGGCGCGGGGCCGAGCGTGGCGCCGCAGCGGACACCGGGGGCCGCACGGCGTAGCATGGGCTCGTAGCTCACTCGGCCCCCGGTGCCGCTGAGCCGGCGCGTTCGGCGGCGGAGAAGACACCGATGGGGACGACTTTTCCCGATCGCCTCCGCGAGTGGCGAGAAGTCGCCTCGTGGGCGCCTACCGCCGAGGACCCCGAGGTGCTAGGCGGGCGGCGGGCGGAACACTTCCTGAGTACGCTCGTCCAGTCGCACCTCAACTTCGAAGGGGCGAGCCTGTACCCGAACAAGCGGGTGCCGGCCGGCCACCGCCGGCGCGAGATCGACCTGGTCGTCGTGACCGCCAGGCGCGTCCACGTCGTCGAGGTGAAGAATTGGTCCGGGAGTCTTCGGGTCGTCGGTCGCCTGTGGGTCCAAACCAACCGCAACAACCGCGAGATCGAGCACCCCGACTTGGTGGCCGACCACCAAGACAAGAACTTGGCGCTCATCGAGTACCTCCGCCGGGAGGGTGTGCTGCTCGACCCCGAGGCGCGGGCGAAGTACCTGTCGAGCAAGGTCATCTTCATGAACCCCCGGCTGGTCGTCCACGACCGGGCCATCTCCGAACATCCCGACGTTCTGCTACCCCACCGCCTGGACTCCTACTTGGGGCAGCAACGCCGGCCGGGTTTCGGCGAGAAGATACTCGGCTCCGTGGTCCAGTGGTGTCTGGAGTCCGAGTCCGCAGATGTCGTAATGGACGGGTACTTCGGCAGCCTGACCCCGGATAAAGTTGCCGCCGTCCGTGCCGCAGTTGACCGACTCGCCGCCTGGGACTCGCTGCAGTATTACGGCTCGCGGGTGGAGGTCGGCGACCTCGTCCGGGTATCGATCGGGGGCTCGGTCGTGCCGCGTGAGCAGATCGGCGGCCGGCGCTTTTGTCCCGTGCGGTGGACGCGGCACAAAACCTGGGGACTCCTCAAAGTGCTGACCGGGGCCGGGCGGCTCGGTCGGCTGCACCTGCCCACCGGCGCGCGGCCGCTCTCTCCCAGGGACTTCGTGTTCTTCCACCGGCCAGGGGAGCCGGCCCCGACTCGGATTCCGCTCGTCGGCCTGGAAGGGATTACGCTCGGGTAGTTGCGGGTGGTGAAGGCACCCCGAACCAATCGCCGCAGGAAACGTGCTGGCGAGCGTGGCGATCACGGGCGCGGACCTGTTCCGCCGATCGGCCCGGCACGGGGTGTCCCGGTGGTGGCCGCTGAGCTGGTGCCTGACGGTCACGGTGAACACGATGCTGTTCCTGTGGGCAAGCAGGAGTTGGTGGGCGGCGTGACGACGAGCTGGGCGAGTTTCAGGCGGCAGTTATGGCACGGTGAGGCGGGGGGAGTCAGCGACCGTGTGAGGGCGAGTGCAGGAGCGAGCAGGCGTCGAGCAAGCGCGACGCCGTGGGGGACCGCAATGCGCGGCAGTGGCGGCCCTCAGCCGGTCGGGGAGACTGCAGCAAGGGGACCGCCCCCGATCCATGGCACGCCAGACGCTGACCCCTCGCTACCAGGCTCGTTCCGGCGGCGGGTCGGGGAGAGCGTACAGCGGGGGTGTTCTGATTCGGCGAACGCGCAACCTCATCCGCGGGGCAGCGCCTCGATGGCGGCAATGTCGATCTTTCCGCATCGCCATTGTGGCGGCGTAGAAGTTCGCCGCGTCCTCAGCGCCGCCGTCGTACCACAGGCACACCGTATTCTTGGCCGGCTTCGCCACGTAACTGCTGCATTGAGATGAGGCGCCTGAGGCCGGGGCGGGCCGGCCCCTCGGGCGGCTGGCGAGGTTAACGGCGGCCGGGCCTGGCGTCAAAGTCCGTAGGGCGACGGCGCGGGCGGGCCGCGGCGGCGGCCGGCACTTACTTGCCCGCCTTCGGGGCGTACCCCCGCCACGCCCACTCGATCGCGTGCGGCAGGAACTGCGCCTGGGCGTTGCCGACGCCGTGCCCCGCACCCCGGCAGAACAGGTACTGGTACTCGTACCCCTTGGCCTCCAGCACCCTGGCCATGCGGTGGTTGGCCTCGACCCAGTCGTGCATCCCGTCCCGCATCACGTTCGGGTTCAGCAGGTCCCTGTCGCCGACGGCCAGGAAGATGCGGATCGGCTTCTTCGGCTCGTTGGGGATGAGCGCCTCGTGGAACCCCCACGCCCCGTCCGGGAACTTCGGGTCGAACGGCCACGCCTGGTTCACGAACGTGCCCGAGGTCGTCAGCACGCGGCGGTACAGGTCGGGGCGGAACCAGGCCATGATCAGTGCGGCCGAGCCGCCGGAGCTGTTGCCCGCCGCCGCCCGGCCGTCGGGGTCCTTCGTCAGCCTGACCTTGCAGGTCTTCTCGACTCGCGGCAGCACTTCGGTTTCGATGTACTCGGCGTAGTCGCCGCTCATGGTGTCGTACTCTTTGCCGCGCTCGTGCCCCTGGGCGTCGCCCCCGCCATTGGCGACCGAGACGAGGACGACCGGCGGGATCCGCTTCTGGTGGATGAGGTTGTCGAGGATCGTCCTGTAGCCGCCGGCCTGGCCGGGTCCGTCGTGGACCACCATGAAGGGCGCCTCGGCGCCCGCCTCGTACTGGGCGGGGACGTACACCCCCACCCTGCGCTTGTAGTCGATAGGGTGCGTCTCGACGAGGAGCGTCTTGGGGTTCTTCGGGTCCACCGTCCCGAACACCCTGCGGGCGACGCCGGGGTTGAACAGCTTGGTGTCCTTCGAGTCGATCTCGAACTGCTCGACCCGCCCCTCGGGGACGCCCTCGACCTTCCTGCGCTCCGGGGCGGGCGCGTACTTCGGCCCGACGACGAAGTTGCCGCTCGCATCGAGCGGAGGGTTCTCGCCCTCCTTGAGCACCGTGAACGGCGGCGCGCCCTTGGCGTCGTACTCGCGCACCGGCTGGGCGGTCGCCGACGAACCGGTGCAGGCGAGGGCCGCGACCAGGACAGCCATCCGCAGCTTGAACATGAAAACCTCGTTGCGTTTCCGTTTGCCGGGAGCGGGTGGGTGCCGTGGCGCATTGTATTTATCCGCGCCACACGATGGCGAGGATGTCCTGCACCTCCGGCAGCCCGTACTTCGCCCCGCCGGTCAGCGCCCGCAGGTTCGACAGGAGTCGCCCCTCCCCGCCTCCGTGGGTGTGCCCGCAAAGGACCGTCATCGTGCGGTTCGGCGCGGCGCTCATCGCCTCGGCGAGCACGTCCCCGACCGCCTTGCACGAGAAGGACGGCAGCCAGTCCTCGCCGGGGGTCTTCCCCTCGTGCCAGCACGCCTCGCGGAGCGGCGGGACGTGCGTGGCCACGACGACGTGCCGGAACCGCGTCAGGGCGTCGGGGAGCACCGCGCGGAAGTGGGCCGCGGCCGCGTCGCCGAGGGCGTGCAACTTGGCCAGGCGCGCGGCCGTGTCCCCGTCGAAGCCCCCGAACTCGGCGATCGGGCCGAAGTCGTTCAGCATCACGTGCGAGCCGCGGCAGTCGCCGAGGCGGCCGTCGCCCCACCCGTCGTGACCGACCGGGCACGTTTCATCGGTGAGCGGGACGATACCCGCGTCGGGCAGCCAGTACGGGTTCGGCGTGATGCAGCCCAGCGCCCGCACGCTCGCGCGGACGCCGGCGGTCGAGCCGCGGTAGAAGTCGCGGTTGCCGAGTACGAACTAGACCGGGCGGGCAACCCGGTCCGCGATGGTGTGGAGGCGTTCGACCACGTCGTCGGCCTCGCCGATATCGCCCGTGACGACAAAGGCGCCCGCCTCGGTCGCGGCGAGCGCGTCGAGGAACGCTTCGAGCGCTGCCGGGCGCAGGAAGTTCGGGTGGGTGTCGGTGAGCCACGCGAGTTTCATGGCTCCGTTGTGACACGCGCCGAGGGGGCTGTCGAACCCGGTCGTTCCGGCGGTTCCGGCAACTGCCACCGGCCCGCGCGGCGTGGCCCGCGACTGACCTGGAGCGGCCGGCCGTCCCACGCCATCCTCTACCCCACCCCCGGACACCGAGCCGGGAGGCGACGCCCGAAGACCACTGCGGCACGATGCAGCTGGTCCGCAAGAAGTAGGCGATCGGGGGATGAAAGAAGCCGGGGCTCGGGCGCGAACGCCCGACCCGGCCGCGCCGGCGGACAAGACGCGCGCGGCGTTCGAGGCGGCGCGCGAGCACCACCTCGCCGAGGCGGCCATGTACCGCGACGCGGCCGCGCAGTCCCGCGGGGACGAGGCGGCGCGGGCCGGGAAGAACACGAAAAAAGCCGGCGCCTTCTCGGCCTTGGCCTACAAACTCGACCACCGGCTCGAGCAGTACCAGGGCGAGGACTGGGTCGGCTCTCTGAGCGACCGCACCGTGCTGCCGAGCTACGCCTTCCCGATCGCCAACGTGCCCTCGGAGACTCCCGACAGGGACCTGAAGCTCGACCGCGACTTGCGGCTCGCGCTCTCGGAGTTTGTGCCGGGGGCGTCGGTGGTCGCCAAGGGCAGGCTCTGGCGGAGCGTCGGGGTGTGGAGTTCGCCACAAAAAGTAAACAGCGTTTAGCGGTGGGTTCGGTTGTGCGTCCGCTCGTACTCGTC
>CAXTPM010000137.1:0-10358 GCA_964245865.1 uncultured Fimbriiglobus sp.
ACTGCAACTACGGCATGAACCACGCTGTGTTCGGCTCGCCGAACCCCGTCAAGTTTGATATTTCGCCAATGGATAAAGTCACCAAAGGCAACGGTCGTTTAAACTTGCTATCAATCACTGACGGCACTTCGAACACCGTCGGATTCGGCGAGCAGTACGCGATCTGCGGCCAGCCCAACAATAGCGGACCCAGCAATGACGGTGGCCGCAACCACAAACTCTGGGCGTACAGCACGCCGTGGTGGTATTCGCAGGGGCCGTACTTCGACACGCGCTCTATGTGCAATTTCCCCGAGCCGATTCCCACTATTACCGTCAATGATGCCGCTACCCCGCCGCAGTCGATGCCGACTATTGCCGCCTGCAACCCGTACGCGCTCCAGGCGATGGACGGGACTTGCGTCGTCGGTATGATGGATGGCAGCGTCCGGGGCGTCCCGCCGAGCATTGACCAGAAGGTCTGGTGCCGCGCGATCTGGCCAGCCGACGGACTCGTGTTGGGAGACTTCTAAACCGACTGTGCACCAGAAACCTGTGCGATGCCGGCCGAACTTTCGGCCGGCATCGCTTTCTTCATTCACTTACTTCGGAAGATACTATGACGCTGACTCTGCGCGGCTATTGTGCCGCCATGACCTTGCTTGCCGTCGCCATGACTCTTGGCTGCGCTAAGTCTTCGGTCAAAAAAGTCGTCACCATTGAAGGAACCGCGACCTATAACGGACAGATTCTCACCTCCGGTCTGCTGACGCTAGTAGCTCCCAACGGCGACCTCGCCGTCGCCTCGATCTTGCCAGACGGCAAGTTCATTATGACCGATGTAGCCCCCGGCACGCACCAAGTCGGCTACACCACCGCCCCGGTCAACTCGGGTGGACCGATGTCCGCGCCGGCTGGTAACAAAGCCCCGCCCAAGCCGCCGGCAGTCGTGCCGACAAAGTTCTCCGACGCCAAGAAATCCGGCGTCACCGTTACCGTCGATGAGTCCGGCAAGCCGGTTGTCATCGAGTTCAAGTAGCTCAGGCCAATGACCCCGGCGAGCGGGGGGCATCGACGCCCCGCTCGCCTTCCGCCACACCGCCCGCCTGCAGCCGCCACTTCAAGAGCGTGAATCGCTCCGCCGCCCCCGCCTTCCGCGCGGCCACCGACAGCGCCTTGCGACTCCCCACGACGGCCACCAACTGTTTGCCGCGCGTGATCCCCGTGTAGATCAGGTTCCGCTGGAGCATCACCCAGTGCTGCGTATGCACGGGGATGATCACCGCCGGGTACTCGCTCCCCTGGCTCTTGTGGATGGTGCAGCAGTACGCCAGACTGAGTTCGTCGAGGTCCGAGAACTCGTACTCGACCTCGCGCCCCTCGTTCAGCACGGTGAGCACTTGGTCCACCGCGTCGAGCTTGATTACCTGCCCGATGTCGCCGTTGTAGACCTCGCGCTGGTAGTTGTTCTGCGTCTGGATGACCTTGTCGCCGACGCGGAAGGTGTTGCCGAAGCGCGTGACGCTCGCCTGGCCGGGCTTGGCGGGGTTGAGCACCTCCTGCAATCGCTGGTTCAAATGATGCACCCCGAGCGTCCCCTTGTTCACCGGCGCGAGCACCTGGATGTCGCGGATCGGGTCGAGGCCGAAGCGCTTCGGGATGCGCACGCTGGCCATCTCCAGAATGCGCGCCACGCAGAGTTCGGGGTCATCGACTTCGAGGAAGTAGAAGTCGCCGTCGCCCCCCGGCGGCGCGCTCTCCGGCTCGTGGCCCTCGTTGAGCGCGTGCGCGGCGCGGATGATGTAGCTCGCGCTCGCCTGGCGGTGGACCTGCGTGAGGCGCACCACCGGCACGCAGCCGCTGTCAATCAGGTCGCCGAGTACCATGCCGGGGCCGACGCTGGGCAGTTGGTCGCGGTCGCCCACGATCAACAGCGCGGCCCACGGCGGCACGGCCTTCAGCAGCGAGTTCATCAGGCTCACGTCGGCCATCGAGGCCTCGTCGAGCACGACTAAATCCGCGTCGAACGGCTCGTCGGCGTTCTTGCGGAAGCCGCGCTGGCTAGGGTCGTACTCGAGTGCCCGGTGGACCGTGCGCGCCTCCAGCCCGCTGGCTTCGCTGAGGCGCTTGGCCGCGCGGCCTGTGGGGGCCGCGAGCAGCACGCGCAGGCGCTTGGCCTGGTAAATCGCCAGGATCGCCTTCACAATCGTGGTCTTGCCGGTGCCCGGTCCCCCGGTCAGCACCAGCACCTTCTCGGTCGCCGCCGCCCCGACGGCCTGGCGCTGGGCCTTGGCGAACTCGATGCCCATGCCGTTCTCGGCATACGCCACCGCGCCGGCCACGTCCTTCAGTTGCAGCGGGTGCGGCCCGCCCAAGAGCTTGCGGATGGAGCGCGCCACGCCGCTCTCGGCGAAGAACATCGGCTTCAGGTAGATCAGGCTCGCGCCGTCGTCCAGCCCCGTGTCGGACACGGTGACGCGTTGCCCGGCGGCGAGTCGCGGCTCGTCGCGGATGATCTCGCCGCCGGTGCGCAGACTCTCGACCGCCTCGGCCACGGCCTCATCCGCTAAGCCGACTAGCCCGGCGGTGCGCTCCACGAGCAACTGCTCGGGCAGGCAGCAACTCCCCTGCTGGCCCGCCTCGGCCAGCGTGTGCCGCACCGCGGCTTGCACCCGCAAGGGGCTGTCGCGCGGCACGTTCAGCCGCATGGCCAACTCGTCGGCCGTGCGGAACCCGACGCCCCAAATGTCGGTCGAAAGCCGGTACGGGTTGGCGCGCACCTGCTCGACGGCCGTCTCGCCGTACTCCTTGTAGATGCGCACCGCGCGGGCGGTGCCGAAGCCGTGGCTCTGCAGGAACACAAGGATGGCCCGCACGTGCTTTTGCTCCTGCCACCCCCGGCGGATCAGTTCGATGCGTTTCGGGCCGATCCCCTTCACGCCGCTTAAGTGCGCGGGACTCGCGTCGATCACTTCGAGCGTCTTGTCGCCGAAAACCTCGACGATCTTCTTGGCGTACTTCGCGCCGATCCCTTTTACCAGCCCGCTGGAGAGGTACTTGACGATGCCCGACTCGGTGTGCGGCGGCGTGGTACGCAGTTGACTGGCCTTGAATTGCAGGCCGTGGTCGCGGTCGGTCACCCAGTCGCCGCCGGCCTCGACGTACTCGCCGGCGACGACTTGCGGGCAGGTGCCCACCACGGTAATCAGGTCGCGGTTGCCCCTGGCATGCACGCGCAGCACGCAGTACCCGGTGTCGGGGTTGTGGTAGGTGACGCGCTCGATCACCCCCGAAAGTCCCTCGGGCATGGCGGGCCTCGGTTCGGGGTGCTAAGCTAGTGAGGGTAGCGGAACCGAGGCCGGGTGGGAAGGGGCGTTGACGCGATGACCGGCCGACGCCCCGCCGCCGTCCTCACGGCTTTCGTGCTGGGCGCGCTCGCGCTGGCCGCGCCGCCGCAGCCCGCCCCCAAGCCCGGCCCCCCGGCGCCGGCCGACATCACCAAGGCCATCGCCCAACTCGGCGACCGCGACTTCCGGCAGCGCGAGAAGGCCGGGGCGTTTCTCGACGCCGCCGGGGACGCGGTCCTCGACCAGTTGCAGGCCGCGCTCGCCTCGACCAAAGACCCCGAGGTCGCCCGCCGCCTGGAGGTGCTCGCCGAGCGCCTCGACGCCCGGCGGCTAGTCGCGCCGCGCCTCGTGACGCTGCACCTCAAAGACGCGCCCTTGAGCGACGCGCTCGCCTCGATTACCGCCCAGACGGGCTACCAGTTCCGCGTCGAGACGGCCCCCGAGCGGCGCCCTGGGCGCGGGGCGGGGCAGCCGGGGGACCGCGAAATCTCCGACGCCACGCCGGTGAGCATCGACTTCGAGGGCGTGCCGTTCCTGGACGCACTCGACCGCCTGTGCGACGGCAACGACCTCGCGCACTTCAACCGCGACGACGGCGGCGTCATCGAAGTCACGGGCGCAAACCTCATCGACCGGCACAAGACGCACACGGGCATCTACCGCGTCACCGCAGCGCGGGCGTACTCTAGCAACGGCATCGTCCTCTCGGCGCAGCCGCGCAACCTCCGCCTGAGGCGCGAACCCGACGGCATTCAGTACGGCTTCATCGTCGAGTGCGAACCCAAGGTCGAACTCTACGACGTGACCGATGTGGCCGTTACCGAGGCGACCGACGAGGCCGGCGCGAGCGCGGTGCCACCGGCCCCGCCGCCGAACGCGAACGCCGCCTACTCCCGCCGGCGCGAGTCGGAGGGGAAGTCGTACACCAAGCCGTTCGCGGTGAACCTGGTCCGTCCCACGCGCCGCAGCGAAACCCTCGCCAAACTCCGGGCCACGCTCACCGTGGCGGTGGTGACGAAGACCCCGCTGGCCGGGAAGGTCGTCGGCAAGGAGCACTTCAAGGGCGCGACCCTGAGGAACCGCCTCGGCTCGGTCGAACTCGGCGAATCGACCCTTGCCGCCGAGGGGGGGCGCCTGAGCGCCACCGTCACCCGGCACGAACTCGCCGAGGGGGGCGAGGAGAGCACCACCTGGGCCGACGACCTGGGGCACCAAATCCTGGTGTGCGACGCGAAGGGCCGTCCGTTCGCGCCCGATGAGGTGAGCGTCAACGACCGCAACGGCCGCACGGCAAACATCACGGTGGTCGTCAAGCGACCCCAGAACCGGCGCGTGGGCGTGCCGGCCGAGGTGCGCTTAGTCGATTGGGACATCGCGGTGCAGAAAGTACCGTTCGAGATGACGAACTTGCCGATGCCGTGAGGACTTAGGTCTTGGACTCCTGAGCGGGGGGCAGCCCCCCGCTCAGGAGGACGGGCAGAAAAACCGCGCTCACTCGAAAAAGCTGTCGTCGCTCGGCACCGGCTCGAAGTTCGCCACGCCGAGTTGGTGGCACAGCGTCTCGAACTCGGCGGCGTGGCGGGCGGTCGAGTGGTGCAGGTGCTCGGCCTCGGCGATGAGGCGCAAGTCCTGGTCGCGCCGCACGCCGTGACTCTTGAGGACGCGCCGGAACGGCCGCAGGTCGGCCGCGTACACGGTTAACAGCTTGTGCTCGTCGAACTGCACTTCCAAGGGCTTACGGGCGCTCAAGACGGCCACGCCGGTGCAGCCGTCGTTCAGCAGCAAGTCCTCGAAGTCGCAGAAGTGGCTGAGCAGCACGGGCGCCTCGACGCCGTCGCGGCGGAAGTCGCCGGACTCGGGCGCGTCGTCGTGGCTACTCTCCAACACACAGTGCAGGCGCTTGCCCAACGGCGCGAGCAAGTCCAGGAACACGTCGAACAGTTTTTCGGCACTCACCGACGCGGACAGCATCGGCAGCCGTAGCCGACTGGCGCGGTCGCGGAAGACCTCGACGCGGTAGCCCTCGGCGGGGCGCACCGGCACCGTCAGGGCGGGGCGCACGGCGTCGGTGAGGGTGAAGCGGCCGTAGCGGCGAACCGCGAGGTGGTCCGCGAGCGGCGTCGGCGCCGGGCTGGTAGTCGGGGTCGGGTCGGCGGGCACGGGCATACCTCGCGGGGGCCGGTCATCGAGCCGGCGTCGGTCCAGTCGTCACAAGTCGCGCCACGGGTCCGGGGGACAGCGGGCGTCTCGTCCCGTCCCCCCCACTTTACCCGCCCCCGGCCGCGCGGGCCGGGTCGGTTGCGGCAATCCAAGCACCGCGCGTGCCGGCCCCGCCGGGCTTTAACGATTGTAGCACAAAAACTGGACGTGCGGGTCCGCTGAGGCCGCTGCGACCGCCCGACACCTCACGCGGGGCATTCCGCCGGGCGCGCTGTTGCCCCCGTGCCGAAGGTTTGAGACAATAGCTGAGCAGCCGGCCGCGCACCCGCAATGCCCCAAGTGCCCATCACTCCCAAAGCCCCACTTTCGTGCGAGACTAGCGATGCCGACCCGACGCGACTCTCGGACGGGCTGGCGACTGGTGCCGCTGGTGGCGCTCGGCGTCGGGGCGGGGCTGGGCGTCAGCGCCGCCCAGCAGTCGGGGCAGGTCGTCATCCGCCCGCGCGCCGAGTCGGGCGCCGCCCCGACACTTGGGGCGCCGGGCACGCCGGTCATCCCCGACCGGCCGGGGTGGGTCGTCATCCGCCCGCGCCTGCCGGGCCAGCCGCCCTCGACGCCCCCCACGCTACTGAGTAGTGCGGGCAAGTCGTCCCCGACGGTCCCGGTCGCCCCCAGCCTGCCACGACTGCCGGCCGGCCCCCTGCCCAAGTTAGGCACGCTCCTGGTCGCCGCGCCGCAGGAGCCGGCCGTCAAGGCGAACCCCGCCGCGCCGGTCGGCGACGAGGGCCGCGTACTCGTCGATGCCTGGGACGTGGTGTTCGTCCGCGGCCTCAAAGCGGGCCACTTCCACACCACGGTGCGCGAGTACGTGCGGGAAGGGCAGACGCTCGCCTACGGGGTGAAGCGCGCCAACCTGAAGGTCGCGCGCTTCGGCCAGCCGGCCGAGATGTGGAGCGAGGAGTCGAGCCTCGAAACCGCGACCGGGCAGGTCTTGACGACGCGCCTGGCGCAAGGGCTTGGCAAGAACCAGATGCTCGCGCTCGAGGGCGTGGTGAAGGACGGCAGCCTGAACGTGACCATCAGCGGCGCCACTTCCGGCACGCGCAGCACCCCGTTCCCCGCCGAGGCGGTGGGGGTGGCCCAGGAAGCGCGGATGTTCGCGGCGCGCAAACCCAAAGTCGGCGACACGTTCAGCTACCAGGGCTACCTGCCGATCGTGAACCGCGTGGCGACCTACACCGTGACGGTGCAGGGCGAGGAGGCGCTGACGGTGTACGAGGGGCAGCCGCCGCGGAAGGCGCTGAAGCTTGAGATGAAGACCGAGCGCATCGGCAAGTACCGCCACCCGGCCGCGACGGTGTACCTCGACGCGGCGAGCTTCGAGCCGATCAAGCTCGAAACCTTCCTGCCGATCCTGGGCGGGCAAATCACGGTCTTGCGCACCTCGCAGGACTACGCCACGCGGCCGAGTACCAAGCTGCCGGAGTTGAACGAGCACCAGTCGATCGTGCTCGACCGGCCGCTGCCGAACGTCCACCAACTCTCGTCGGTGACGTACCGCGTCGGGGTCACCGAACTCGACGCCGAGGACGCCTTCGTGGCGGACACGCGGCAAAAGCTCGTGGTGTCGCCGGTGGACCCGCAGTCGTTCGACCTGGTGGTGACGGCCCAACGGATGCCGCTGGGGTCGGTCCCGGCCGGCGCGCCCGCGGCGAAGGTGGCCGAGGAGTTCACGGCGAGTTCGACGTTCATCGACTGGCAGAACGACCTCACGCGCGCCCAAGCCGCCGAGGCGGTTCGCGCCCTGCCGCCCGGCGCGGGCGCGTGGCAGAAGGCGCAGGCGGTCGAGCGCTGGGTGCATTCGCGCATGAAGCCGGCCGAGTTCTCGCAAACGATGGCCAGTTGCTCGGAGACTTCGCGCACCCTCGGCGGGGACTGCACCGAGTACGCCATGCTCGCGGCCGGGATGTGCCGGGCGGTCGGGGTGCCGTCGCGCACCGCGCTGGGGCTGGTCTACGCGCCGGATCGGCAGGGGCGCGGTACGCTGGCGTACCACATGTGGTTCGAGGTGCTCGTCGATGCCGAGTGGCTGGCGCTCGACGCCACGCTCGGCCTCGGCGGGGTCGGGCCGGGACACCTGAAAATTACGGAGGCGAGCTGGTTCCAGCAGCAGGACTTCGGGCCACTGCTGCCGGTGATGACGCTCTTGCAGTCGCGGCCGAGCGTGACGGTGATCTCGGCGCGCTAGGTCGATCCGCCCGCCCCCGACAAAATCGGAAGTTTCGTCGCACGCGGCCGGGGGTCCGACTATACTCCCCTCACGGTTCGCCCCGGTCGGAGTTGGGCCGGGCGGGGCGCCGGACTGCACGGGGGTCGGAACGCATGCCTGATCGGTCTGCCGCGCCGGACACCGCGACCCGCCCGCCGCCGGACTGCCCCCTGGACCGGCCGGGGCACGCGTGGCTGGTCGAAGACCTCGAACCCGACGCACCCCCCGACCTGCCCAACTCGCCCGTCCCGGCTTCCCCGCACCTCATGCCCGACCTCCCCGCCCCGCTCGACGCCCCCCGCCCCCGGCCGGGCCTCGCCGCGCCCGAGTGGCTCGCCGCCCCGCCGCTGTTGGGGCACGCGCCGAGCGGGCCACCGGACGACGGCCCGTTCCTGACCGTGGCGCGCGACTGGCGCGCCGCGGCGCTACCGGCCCTGCGCCACTGGCTCGCGGCGGGGCACCGGCTGCGGGTGGTGGCCTATTCTGATGAGTTGCGCGCCGCAGTCCTGGCCGCGTTCCCGGATGCCCTCGACCTCGCCGGGCGCTCGGCGCAGTCGCTCGGCGCGCGCGCCGAGGCGGTGGCCGCGTCCCGGCGAGCCGCCGTCGCCGCGCGCGCGGCCCCACTCGAAGAGAATCGCGCGGCGCTCGAGACGGCCCGGCGGGCGCTCGCGGCGTGGGAGGCGCGGCCGGGGCACGACCGGCCCGGCGCCCTGGAGGCCCAGCGCGACCAGCTCGACGCCGAGCGCGAGCACTTCGCGCACCACCTAGACCGCGAGTCGGGCACGCCGTTCGGCCAACTGCGGCGCGACCTCGTGGGGCGGCACGCGCACGCCCTGGAGGCCGCGCGGGCCGAGTGCGGGGAACTGTTGGACCGCGTTAACGGCCTAGACAACGACTTGGCGGAGGTCGGCGGGGTCGCCGCGCAGCTCAGGGGCGAACTCGGCGCCAAGCGCGGCCTGCTGGTGAGCGTGCGCGGCCTATTGCGCGCCGACGACCGCCCGGCGCGGCTCGCCGTGCTGGAAACGAGTCTCGTGGCCAAGCGTGCCGAGCGCGACCAAGTCGCCGCCCGGCACGCCGAGGCCGAGGCCCGCGCCGCCGAACTCGCCGCCGCCGCCGAGGCCGAGTTGGGCGAACTCGACCGCGCCGAGTTGGAGCGCCGGCGCGCGCTGCTCGACGGGCAACTCGCCGAACTCGACGCCAAGTTGCAGTCGGCGCGCGACGCCGAGCGCGCCGGGCGCGACGCCTGCCGCGCCGCCGGGCTGCCGGAGCTTGCCGACCTCGCACTGGTCGCGGCGCGACTGGAGCGAGCCGAGGCCGAACTCGCGGGGTGCCACGCCGAACTCGCCGCGTGCCGCCCCGAGCGCTACGCCCCGCACCTGCTGGCCGGGGCGGCACTCGTCGTCGCCGGGCCGGAACCCGCTGCGCCCGACGAGGCGCGCTTCGACCGCGTCGTGATGCTCGGGGCCGAGAGTGCGACCGAGGCCGATCTAGTCGCCGCCTGGGGCCACGCGCCGGCGCAGTGGCTGGTCGCGTCGCACCGCGGCAACGGCCCGGTGTCGCGCCTGGTCACCCGGCAGCGGCCGCGCTGGCAGTACGCCAACGGCTGGCGCGTCTATCTGGACGCCCGCCTCGTGCCGACCCGCGCCGAGCCGCTGGCCAGTTGCCCGGAGGTCGTGATCCACTGGGCCAAATTGCCGGACAAGAGCGAGGAACCCGCGATGCTCGCGTTCCCGCCGCACTTCGACTGGCCCCGCGCGGCCGCGGTGGTGCGCGACGAACTCGACTCGCACGAACTCGTCGCCCCCGGCGAGCCGGCGTGGCGCGAACTCCCCGAAGCCGTCGCGGCCGAGTGGGGCGGCGAGCCGGCCGGCGAGTGCGGGCTGGCGCCGGGGCTGAGCGAGTGCCGCGGCCGCTGCGGCCCGCACGAGGTGCCGCCGCTGGTGCGCCTGCGCTTCGACGCGAGTGCCGGATGGACGCCGGAGTCGGCGCGCGACTGGCTTGCCGCGAACCGCCTGCCGACCCTGCGCGTGGTCGTGCTGTCCTAGTTCTTCACCCCCCCCGAGAGTCGTGCGATGGAAATGATCCCCGTCGGCCACATGGTGTTCTTCAAGCTCAAAGAGTCAACCCCGGCCGGTCGCGCCAAGCTCGCCGAGTCGTGCCGGAAGTACCTACGCGACCTGCCCGGCGTCTTGCACTTTTCGGTGGGTGTGCTGCCGGCGAAGGCCAACGAGCCGAATGTCAATGACCGCGACTTCGACGTGAGTTTGCACCTGGTGTTCGCCAACATGGACGCGCTGACCGCCTACGTTAAGCACCCGCAGCACACGCAGTTCGTGGACGAGAACAAGGCCGCGTGGGCCGGGGCGCGGGTGTTCGACAGCGACATCGTGGGGGCGATCAAGGCGGCGAAGTAGGCGGGGGCTGCCGAGAGACCTCACCCCCCGGCCCCCTCTCCCAGGAGGAGAGGGGGAGAAGCGTTCTAGGCGGGCCGTGCGGCGGGCGTGGGATTGCCCTGCTCAAAGGAGTTCACTTCATGCCCGAGCGGCGCGACATTAGAGTCGCTGCACAATAGGGGCCGGGCGCATAGGTTTGGTGTATGAGCC
>CAXTPM010000138.1:0-9809 GCA_964245865.1 uncultured Fimbriiglobus sp.
CGTCGGCCAGCCAGCCGAGGATTTCACGGGTGTGGCGCTCCATCCGCCGGGCGTAGTCGACCTTGAGGTCGTTGCCGACACTCAGGCCGTGCGCCGCCTCGATGCGGTGGTGCTCCTCCACGTCGAAGCTGAACACCACCGGCGGGGTGGGGCGAGTCGGTTGGGCGGTCACGGGGTCGGTCGTCTTTCGTAGAATCGGGGGTGCCGCCCCGACTCTCCGGGGGGCGACCCGTGTGCTATTGTGGCACCGCCCCCCGCCCCGTCCAGGGTTCCCCGTGCCGACCACCGCCGCCCCGCCCGCTCCCGCCGCCCGGTCGCCCCGCCGCGCCCTCCGCCTGGGTCGCCTCGCCGCCTTGATCGGCGCGGCCGCGCTCTGCGCCGGCGCGGTGTTCGGGCTGCACCAGTTCCAGGTGCGGCGGCAATCGACGGTGTACCTTGCGCGGGGCGCCGAACTCGCCGCGGCCGGCAAGTTCCCCGAGGCGTCCGCGCAGTACCAGGCGTACCTGAAAGTCCGCCCGAAAGACCCGGCGGCGTTGGCGCCCTACGCCGCGACCCTGGACGAACTCGCCAAGGCCCGCCCGCAGGTGGCGTCCAAGGCGGTGGAGGTCTACGAGGAACTCAACCGCCAAGGTTTGCTCACCGAGGACCAGCGCGCCCGACTCGCCCGGCACGACCTGACGCTGGAGTTACCCGCCGCCGCGCGCGACGTGCTCAGGCCGCTCAATATTCTCGAACGCACGCCACTTTCGCTCGACTGGCTCGACCTCCTCATTGACTGCGCCGAGCAGGAGCGCAAGTACCCCGAGGCGGCGGACCTCTACCGCCGCGCACTGGCCACCAACGAGGCGCCCGCCGCCACCTACCAGCGCTTCGCCCTGATGCTGCGCCGGCAAGTCGGCACGGCCGAGGCGCGCGACGAGGCCGAGCGCGTGATGGCCGGCCTCGTGAGGGCGCGCCCCGCCGACGTGGCCGCGCGCCTGGCCCGCGCCACGGTGGCCATCGCGTCCGACGACCTCAAGCTTGCCCGCGCCGAGGCCGAGTTCGCCTACAAGAGTATCCCCGGCGGCGCCGACGACGCCGACGTGGGGCTGATGCTCGCGGTCCTCGCCACCGGGCCGGGCGACTTGCCGCTGGCCCAGGAGGCGCTGGCCAGGGCCGCGAAGGCCCGCCCCGCCGACGGGCGGCTGCCTCTGGCACTCTCTGAGTTGCAGTTGCGCGCCCAGAACCCCGAGGCCGCGCGCGCCACGCTCCTGGGCGCCGCCAAGACCGCCCCGCCCGGCCGCGACCTTTTGACGGTCGGCGAGCGGCTGATCGACCTCGGCGAGCGCGCCGCGGCGCGAACCGTCGCCGCGCGCCTGGCCGAGTCGCCGGGGTTCGGCGCCGCCACGCAGTACCTCGCCGGGCGCGCGAGTCTCGCCGACGGCAGGCCCGCCGAGGCGACTCCCGCGCTCGAGAAGGCGGTGGTCGGGCTGAAGCGCACGCCCGACCTCCTCGCGTCGTGCTATGCCGCGCTCGCCGAGTGCCGCCGCCAGGCGGGGGACCGCGCGGGCGCCAAAGAGGCGCTCGATTTGGCGGTGCGCGCCGACCCCAACTCCGCGCCCGCGCGGCTCGGCCAGGCGCGCGAGTTTGCCCGCCAGAAGCAGTTCGCCCCGGCGGTCGCTTTGTACCAGGCGCTCGCGCCATCGTCGCCGCAGGCCCGCTTCGAGCTGTGCGAGCTGCGCCTCAATGAACAACTCGCGCGGCCGCAGTCCGAGCGGCAGTACCGGCTGGTGGAGGATGCCGCCGGCCCGCCGCCCCGCGCGCCCGAACTCGAAGTGCTCCTCGCCAACGTTCTGCGCCTGGAGGGGAAGCAGGCTGAAGCGCTCGCCGCACTGCGGGCGCTGATCCGGCGCCCCGACGCCAAGCCGCTGGCCGGCCTGCGCCTGGCGCTCGCCTACGCCGAGGCGGCGTCCGACCCAGGCGCGGCGCTCAAAACGCTCGAAACCGCTGCGAACGAACTCGGCGACAAGGCCGACTTCCGCTTGGCCCGCGCCACGGTGCTCTCGCGGCTGCCGTCCCCCGACGCCGGCGCCGTCGCCAAGCTCGCCGAATCCACCGGCGGCTTCGACCCGGCCGACCGCGCGCGGCTGCTCACCGGCGTCGCGGGGCTGCTCGTGTCGCTGGGCGACGGGCCGGGGGCACTCCGGCTCTACCGCGCCGCGTTCGCCGACCTGCCGGCCGACCGCGAACTACGCCTGACCGCGCTCGAACTCGCGCTGCGCGGCAACGACGCGCGGGCGGCTGACGAAATTGTGGCCCAACTCGACGCGCTCGACGGACCCGCCGGGCCGGGGCGGGTGATCGCCGGGGTGATGCGCGACCTCGCCGCCGGGCCACCGGACGCCGGCAAGCTTGCCGAGATGCGCGACCGCATGGCCGACCTGGTGCGCGCGCACCCCGCCGAAACCAGCGCGGTGCTGCTGCTCGCGGCGCTCGAGGCCCAGACCGGCCGGGCCGAGTCCGCCGCCGCGCACTACCGCGCGGCCTTCGAGGCCGGGGCGCGCGGGGCGAACGTGGTGCGGCCGTTCGTGCAACTGCTGCTCGCCAACCGCGGCCAGCTCGAAGCCCTCGAACTGCTCACCCGGCTCGACCGCGCGGCGCCGCTCCCCCCCGATCTGGCCCAGCAGTTGGTGCTGCTGCGCACGGTCTACGGCGAGGAGACCGGCCGCAACTTGGCGTGGGCGCGCAGTCCCGGCGTGGCGAACTCCGGCGACTGGCGCGAGCAGGCGGCGCGCGCGGCGGTCTTGGGCGGGTCGCGCGCCTGGCCCGAGGCCCGTACCGCCGCCGAGCGCGCGGTGTCCCTCGCCGGGAGTGAGGCCGATGTCTGGCTGCTGTACGTGCAGATTCTCGTCGCCGCCGACGCGCGTCCCGACGCGCGGGGCGCCCTCGACGCCGCGGCGAAGCAACTGCCGCGCGCCGGCCCGCCGCCCCTGGTGGCCAAAAACGCGCTGGCCCTCGCGCACATGCACGAACTCGCCGGCGCCCCCGCCGACGCCGAGCCGTTCTACCGCGAAGCCCTCGCCGCCGCGCCCGGCGACCCGGCCGTCGCGGGGGACTGGGCGCGCTTCCTCAAATCGACTGGGCGCGCGGCCGAGGCGGTCGCGCTCTACGACAGGCTGCAAGCCACTGCGGCGGACCCCGAGGAGCGCCGCGCGGCCCGGCGGAACCTCGCGCTCGAACTCGCCGCCGCTTCGGCCGCGCCGGCCAACTTCGGGCGCGCGGTGTCGCTGATCGACGCCAACCTCGCCGACGGGAACCTGCTCGCCGACCGCCGGGCCAAGTCGCTCATCCTCGCCACCGACCCCTTACGCCTCGCCGCCGCCGCCGCCGAACTCGCCGAGAGCGCCAAAGAAGCCCCGCTGAGTCCCGAGGAGGCGTTCTACCTCGCGCAGATGCAGTCGCAACTCGGCCGGCTCGACCGCGCCGAGGAGTTGCTCAGTGGCGTCACCCGCGCCGGCGTCGGCGCCGCGCCCGAACACCTGGTCGCCCTAGCGCGCGTGCAACTGGCGCGGGGCGCGGCGGGGAGGGCGTCTCAGACCGCGGCGCGCCTGGAGTCGGCCGCGCCCCGGAGTTTCGACGCCCTCGCCGCCAAGGCGCGCGTGCTGGCGTCCGCAGGGGGCCGCGACGCGGCCGGGCAACTCTTGAGGGCGAACCGCTTCCTGGCCGACGGGGCGCCGGGCGATCTCGCCAAGTTGGCGGCGCTCACCGAGGAGCTGGACTTCGCCGCCGAGGCCGAGGAACTGTTCCGCCGGCTCGACTCGCCGCAGAACCCCGCCGGGCACGTGCCGCTGGCTAGTTTCTACCTGCGCTCGCGCCGCCCCGTCGAGGCCGCGAAGCTCGCGCTCGGGCGCGGGAACGCCCCCGCCGCACTGACGGCCAAGCTGCTCGCCGCGGCGCTGCACTACTGGCCGGAGGGCCGGGCGGGCGATCTCGCACCCGTCGAGGAGTTCATCAGCCGCAAGCGGGCCGTGGACCCCGACTCGCCGGACATCCAACTCGCGTCGGCCGAATTACTCCTCGCCAAGCGCGACCCGGCCGGGGCGATCCAAGGTTACGAGAGACTGCTGGACCGCGCGCCCGACTCCGAGGCCGCGCTGAACAACCTGGCGTGGCTGCTAGCAGTGAGCCGGCCCGACTCGGCCGCGCGCGCCCTGGAACTCGCCGAGCGCCTGGTGGCCACGCGCGGCCCGACGCCCTCGAACCTGGACACGCGCGGCCGGGCGTACCTCGCGGCCGGGAAGTTGGCCGAGGCGCGGCGCGACTTGGCGGCGTCCGACGCCGCGCGCCCCAGCGCCGTGACCGCGTTCCACCTGGCTCTCGCGGCAGCCGCCGAGCCGCCGATGCCCGCCGGACTCGCGGCGCGAAAGGCACTTGTGGAAAGTTTGCCGGGGCGCGGGCTGAAGCGCGAGGGATTGAATTACCTGGAGTGGCCTGACTACGACCGCCTGGTGGGGGCGGGGAAGTAGCGTCGGGCGGCGGGTTGCCCTTCAGTCGTGCTGAAGCTCGTTCCGCTAATCGGGCGCGGCCCATGAACCGTGCCGGTCCACCCAGCGGATCGTGAGCCAGTACGGGAGTGCCGAGAGGATGAAGAGTCCGCCGGCGAAGAACCGCTCGTCCCAGAACCCGTAGGCGACGCACGCGGCCGCGCACAACAGCGAGAGCGCCACGAACGCCCACAGCCCCGCTCGCCCAGGCACGCCCCACATGCTCAGCTTCACCCACCACGGGTAGTCCCGACGCGGTACGGGCGCGGGCCGGCCATCCGACTCTTCGAAGTCGTTCACGGGAACCGCCCAGTCATGATCGCCATCATCAGCGCCAGCACGCCCATCGCCGCGGCGACCATTACCAGCGCTAGCCCCCAGGTGTCGCCCCAGGAGAGCGGGTACAGGTAGCAGCCGCACTGCTCGCAGGGCGCGGCCCCGTCGGCGTCGTGCGGCACGAGTTGCCCCTGCCACGCGCACACCTTGCAGCGGTACGGCCTCTCGCGGCTCAGCATGTTGCCTCCGGCAAGGTGGTCGGTGGATAGTGGTCCGTTGAAGACAAAGACGCCAAGTTCGGGTTTTTAGATTTCAACGGTCCTCGAACCACGGGCCACGCTTCAAGGTCCGATCGCCTCGGTGCCGCGCTCGCCGGTGCGGATGCGTACCGCGTCGGAGAGGCTGAGGACGAAAATCTTGCCGTCGCCGACGTTGCCGGTGTCGCCGGTGCGCGCCGCATGCACGATGGCCTCGACGGTCGCCTCGACGAACGCCTCGTTGACGGCGATTTCGAGCTTCACCTTGGGGATGAGGCGGATACGGACCTCGGTGCCGCGGTAGACCTCGGTGTAGCCGCGCTGCCGGCCGCACCCCCGGACATCGGTGACGGTCATGAGGTACACGTCGCGCTCGGCGAGCGCGGCCTGGACCGCCTCGAGCTGCTCGGGGCGGATGATCGCAATTACCAGTTTCAAGTGGGGTCGGCCTTTCGGTGCGGGTTAAATGCGGACGACGCGCACGGCGCGGCCGGGGAGGAGCTTCTTAAAGAGCGACTCGAGACGCGCGGCGGTCGCGGGGGCGTCGGCGCCCCGGCAGTGGAAGCGGTTGCCGCTGAACGTGGTCACGTGCGGGTAGACGGCCAGGAAGTCCGGGTGCGGCGCCTTGTCGCCGGGGCGGCAGAGGCCCGTCCAGAGTTGGGCGATGTCGCCCTCGGGCACCCCCTCGACCGCCAGGTCGAACCGGCCGGTCTGGGCCTTCGGGGCCGAGGCGGCGCGCGGCTCGGCGGCGCCCACGGCGGTGCTCTCCCCGGCGTAGCCGAAGTCGAAGCCGACCTCGCCGTGCTCGGTGCGGTCGAGTCCGGCGGTCTCGTCGTCGCGGTCGGTGGTGAAGTTCCCCAGGGTGATGGCCTGCGTCAGCAGCACCAGCCCGAGGCTGAGCACCGAGGCGAACGCGACCGACATCAGCACCGCCACGGCCTGAATTTTGAACTGGCCCCAGGGCGTCTTGCCGTCCTTCGTGGCGGCTTCGAGGCGGGCCTTCGCGGAGGTCAACTCGGCCTCGTAGTCCTTCACCAGGTCGGGCTGCTTCGCCTCGGTCGCCTTGGGAATCAGGGTCTTTTCGAGGGTCTGCACGCGCTCGGGGAGCGCCTTGAGTGCGAAGTACCCCTCCGCGCCCGCGGAGTTCACCGCCGTCGAGCAGAACACGCCGGTGAGCAGTGCGCCGAACAGACCGCCGACGCCATGGATGCCGAAGGCGTCGAGCGAGTCGTCGTAGCCGAGCTTCGACTTCAGCCACACGGCGCCGTAGCAGACGACCGACGCCAAAAATCCGATGGCCGCGGCGCCGTAGATCGGCACGTAGCCCGACGCCGGGGTGACGGCGACCAGCCCGGCCACCACGCCCGACGCGAGACCGAGGGCGGTCGCCTTCCCCTTGTGCAGCCACTCGACGACTAGCCAGCCGAGGCCGGCGGCGGCGGCGGCGACCTGCGTGGCGGCGAACGCGCTGACCGACAGCGCGGTGCTGTTCAGGGCGCTGCCGCCGTTGAAGCCGAACCAGCCGAACCAGAGTAGGCCCGCGCCCAAGAGCGTAATCACCATGCTGTTGGGGTGGATGACTTGCTTGGGGTAGCCGTCGCGCCGCCGCAGCGCCAGGCACGCCATCAGGCCCGCGAACCCGGCGGCGATGTGCACCACCGTGCCGCCGGCGAAGTCGAGCGCCCCGAGCTTGCCCAGGATGCCGATGGCGGTCTCGCCGAGCTTCTTCCCCTCGGTGGCCGGCACCGGCGCGAACCAGTCGAACGCCCAGACCATGTGCGCCAGCGGGCAGTAGACGAACGTTACCCACAAGATGGAGAAGATGCAGAACGGCCAGAAGCGGATGCGCTCGGCGACCGCGCCGCTAATCAGCGCGGGCGTGATGATCGCAAACATCCCCTGGAACAGCATGTGCAGCGTCACGGGGATGGTGCCGGCGGGGAGCATCTTGCCGGGGGCGATGCCGCTCAGGAACACCAAGTCCCAGCTAAAACCCCAAATTCCGCCCTCCAACTCGAAGCCCATGAGGGTCGTCTTGGGCAGGCTGAGGACCGACGGCCCGAACGCGAGCGCGTAGCCGAACGCTGCCCAGTAGAGGCCGACCACCGCCAGGCAACTCATGGACTGCATCATCGTGGCGAGGATGTTCTTGCGCCGCACCATGCCGCCGTAGAACAGGGCCAGCCCAGGGAGCATGAGCATCACGAACGCCGTCGAGACGAGCATCCAGGCGCTGTCGCCGGACGACTTGGCGGCGTCCACCGCGTCAGTGGTGGGGCCGGCTTTTTGCGCGGCTTCGAGGGCGGTCACGCGCTCGGGCAGGGGCGCCGGGGCGGCGGGCGGCTCGGCGGGGGGTTGCGCCCGCCCGGCGTGGGGGAGCAGAGCCAAAGAGGCGAGCGCGAGCAGTAGCGCGGGGAACCGGCGTGCGTTCATGACTCTCCCGGTGACGTGGCGGGGACAACGGCGGACGGTCGGATCGGGCCGGGGAGGGCGGCGCGTGACGGGAATCTAAGGGAATCGACCGGGGGGCTTCAAGCGCAATCTTCACACTCGGGGCAAAATTGTGGCGGCGGATCGGCTCAGCCTGCGGGGTCGCCCGCCGTCCCGCCGCCCCCCGGCGCGCGTGCGTCGGCGGGGATCGCCACCATTAGCCCTGGGTCGGCTTCTGAGTCGGGCTGCGCCTCGTCGGGCACGAAGCTCAGCCGGGCGGCGATCAGCACGGCCGCGGCCGGGGCCAAGAGGGCCAGGTAGCCGGCCCACCCCGTGAGCGGCAGCGCCAGCCCCGCGCCGCCCGCGAAGGCCAGGACAATCCCGAGGCGCAGGAGCGCCCCGCCCAGCGCCGCCCGCCGCGCTGCCCCGCGCGACAGGCAGGCCGCCCCGACCAGCATCCCCATGTCGGTGGTCGGCCCAGTCAGGTGCGTGGTGCGCACCGCCATACCGGTGGTCGAGGCGACGGCGGCGTTCTGGATGCCGGCCGCGAACGCCAAGAGCGACAGTAGTAGGAACGGCGGGTCGTCGGTCAGCTTCGCCCCGAGCGGCTCCAGCCCCCCGGCCCGGCCGGCCCCGGCGACGACGGCCAGAATGGCGGCGACCGCCACCAGCGGCAGCGCCCAGCGGTCGTTCTTGCCGCCCTCCGCGCGCAACTGGATCACCGCCACCGCCACCGCCGCCCCGGCGACGAAGCTCAGGTAGACGGCCAGGAACTCGGCCGCGATCCCGGCGCGCGGTCACTCCAGCCCCGCCTCGGTCACGATGCCGGTGACGTTCGTGACGAACTGCTGGGTCGTCAGGAACGCGAACCCGTTCACGAACCCGGCCGCCCCGGCGAGCAGCAGCCAACTCGGGACGTGCCGGGCCGCGTAGATGGTTTCCGGCGTGTGTAGGGTGGCTGGCATGAATGGCTTTCCGTCGTTCGGGGCGCGCGGGCGCGGCGCTGCAAACCGCACGCCCGCGCGCCAGTTTGCCGAATCCCCCCGCGCCCGGTACAATCTTAGTTACCTGCCGGCGCTCACTTTGTCCGACGACGACACCCCCCGAACAGTCATCCCGCGTGAGGCCCACCCCCGTGCGCGTGACCACCGCCCTCCTCGGCCCCCTCCTGTTCGCCGCCGGCGCCCCCGCCGCGCCCCCCGCACTCGGCGGCGCGGAACTCTACCGCGCCCAATGCGCCTACTGCCACGGCAAGGCCGGGGAGGGGACCAAGCGGTACTCGTCGCCCCTGGCCGGGGACCGCTCGGTCGCCCAACTGGCCAAGCTGGTGCAGGAGACCATGCCCGAGTCCGAGCCGGGGAGCCTGACGGACGCCGAGGCGAAGCGCATCGCCGAGTGGATGCACGGCGAGTTCTACTCGCAGGCCGCGCGCGACGCTACCAAGCCCCCGCGCGTGGAACTGGCGCGCCTCACCGTCGAGCAGTACCGCAACACGGTGGGCGACCTGCTCGCGTCGTTCTCGTGGGAACCCGACTTGGCCAAGGGCGGTCAGGGCTTGCGCGGCCAGTATTTCAACGGCCGCGGCTGGGACGACAAGAAGCGCAAGCTCGAGCGCACCGACCCCGGCGTGTCGTTCGACTTCGCCGACAAGCCCCCGGCCGAAGGCGTGGACGCCGGCGAGTTCTACCTCCACTGGGACGGCAGCGTCGTCCCGCCCGAGACCGGCGAGTTCGAGTTCGCCGTCCGCAGCAGCCACGGCGTGGCACTCTGGGTCAACGACCAGAAGACTCCCATCATCGACGCGCGCGTGCAGTCGGGGTCGGAGACGACGCACCGCGGCAGTGTGGCCCTCAGCGCCGGCCGGCCGTACCCGGTCAAGCTCGAGTTCTCCAAGGCCAAGCGCGGCGTGCAGGACAAAGTCGTGCGCGGCAAGCCCGAGCCGGCGTTCGTGCATCTGGAGTGGAAGCGCCCCGGCCAGCCCATCGCGGTGCCGGTCGAGGCGCGCTTCCTGCGCCCGCTCAACTCCCCGGAGCGCTACGCCGAAACGACCGCGTTCCCGCCCGACGACAAGTCGCTCGGCTGGGTGCGCGGCACCACGATCTCCAAAGCCTTCGACCAGGCGCAGACCGACAGCGCCCTCGCCGCGTCGGCCTACGTCGCCAAGCACCTCAACCGCTTCGCAGACACCAAAGACGACGCCAAGGACCGCGCCGAGAAGGTGAAGAAATTCGCCCGTACTTTTGTTGACCGCGCCTTCCGCCGCCCCGTCCCCGAGTCCGAAGCCGAGTTCTGGGTGAGCCGGCACTACAAGCCCGGTGCCGAA
>CAXTPM010000138.1:9819-10329 GCA_964245865.1 uncultured Fimbriiglobus sp.
GGTGCCGAACTCGAACTCGCCACGCGGAAGGTCGTGATTCTCGCGCTCAAGTCGCCGCGGTTTTTGTACCGCGAGGTCGGCGGCGACTCCTCCGACGGCTACTCGGTCGCCTCGCGCCTGTCGCATGCCCTCTGGGACTCGATGCCCGACCGGCAACTGTTCGAGGACGCCAAGAACGGCCACCTCAAGGCGCGCGGCCAGATCGAGGCGAGTGCCAGGCGCCTCGCGTCCCACCCCCGCGCCACGGCCAAGCTCGCGGGCTTCATCGACCACTGGCTCAACCTCGACCGCCAACTCGACCTCACCAAAGCCAAGGGCAAGTTCGAGGGGTTCGACGCGCGGGCCATCGCCGACCTCCGCACCTCGCTCGACCTGGGGGTGCGCGAGGTGCTCGACTCGCCGGGCGCCGACTTCCGCAAACTGCTCCTCGGCGACGGCGTCTACCTCAACGAGCGCCTGGCCGCGATCTACGGCGCCGAAGTGGAGGGCGATGGATTCGAGAAAGTGCCG
>CAXTPM010000139.1:0-10319 GCA_964245865.1 uncultured Fimbriiglobus sp.
ACGGGGCTGTTCCCCTCGGTGCGCGAGTACGCGCACTTGTTTGGCATGAACGCGGCTCGGCTGAAGCTGGCGCGGCCGGAGTTGGTGATCCTGGCCCCCGGCCCGATCAACCGCGGCGTCGAGTTGACACCGGACGTGGCCGACGGGGCGAACTCGGTGATCCTCGACCAGGTGGCGAACGGGCTGGCGGTACGGATGGCGGTGCTGGCGCGGGGGTGCGGGTCGCCTCAAGCGTGATCGACATCGCACACGACAATGCGGCCCCCGGCATAGCCGACTGCCAGCGTGAGGCCGTCCGGGGCGAACGCGACCGCCGTGGCGGGGCCGGCGCCGAAGTCGAGTGCGGCGCGCTTCGCGCCCGCGGCGGCGTCGAAGAGGCGTACCGCCGGGGTGCCGTCGGCGGTGGCAATCAGGTTCCCGGCGGGGTGGATGGCGAGGCCGCGCACCACACGGGACTGGCGCCAGCGGGCCAGCACCGCGCCGGAACTGCCGTCGAGAATGGCGACGGTGCGGTCGGCCGAGGCGGCGAGGCGGTCGCCCTGCGGAGAAAACGCCAGGCACCCAGAGCCTTGGGTGACGCCGCCGGGCAGTCGCCACGGCGCGCAGCCGAGTTCGAGAGTCGCGCCGTCCCACCACACCACGGCCGGCGGCATATTAACCCGTAGGCCACCCAGACGAGCGCCGCCGGGACTATACACCAGGGCGCGAATGGGGGTATTAATGACGGCGAGCCACTCCTCCGTGTCGCACTCGGCCGAAGGGACGCACATTACGGCGGGCCGACTGATGTTTGCCGGCCGTAGCGTGGGTGGGGCGGCCAAGTCCCATGCGAGCAGGCCGAGGGTCACGTCGATGTCCGAGCCGCGCACCACGAGCGCGGCGAGTCGGTCGCCGCCGGGAGAGAACGCCAGCCGGCCGCAGCGCTCGGGGAAGGTGAAGTCCAGGAGCCGCTCGCCGCCGTCCCAGTCGCTGACAACGACGAGGTCGCGGTCCTCGTCGCACCAGGCGATCCGGCGGAGGTCGGGCGACACCGCCGGGGCCGGGGGCCGCTCGCCGTCGCGGCGGGCGAAGGTCCGCGCAGCGACCACCCGGCCGGTCGAGAGGTCGAGCTTGGCCAACTCGGCCCCGTCGCCGCGCTCCCACTCGGGGTCGCTGCCCGACACCTCGTCGTCGCGGTAGTCGATGCGGCCGCGCGACAGCCGGGCCGCGCGGTAGCACCCCACGAGTGCGGCCAGCTCGCGCCCGCCGGGGCCGAACCATAGCTCGCGCACGCACGGCACCGCGCCGGTGTCGCCGGCCGTCGCGGCCACGGATTCGGGCGGCAGGTAGTACAGGCGCACGGGCGAGTCTCCGGCGGTGCAGGAGTCGGACGCGCCAACCCTAGCACGGGATTAGCCGCCGTCTTTCCGAGCGGGGGGCGTCAGCCCTCCGAGCCAATCCACCACTTCCGGCAGGCGCTAAGAGTTTGACAGGCTCGGAGGGCTGACGCCCCCCGCTCGGAAAGACGGCGTGACCACCCGCTCGCTATCATGCCCCCATGCACCTCCCCAGCCTGTACCCCGTCCGCCAGACCGCCCCGCAGCCCCAACTGGCCGACGTGGCCGCGTCGGTGCGCGCCGCCTGGCTGTCGTCCCCGGTGGCCGCCCAGATTCGCCCCGGCATGCGCGTCGCCGTCGGCGCCGGGAGCCGGGGCATCCGCCACCACGCCTTGCTCGTCAAGGCCACCGTCGATGCCTTGAAGGAACTCGGCGCCGCCCCGGTGGTGGTGGCCGCGATGGGGTCGCACGGCGGCGCCACGCCCGACGGGCAGCGCAAGTTGCTCGCCGGCTACAGCATCACCGAGGCCGCGATGGGCGTGCCGGTGCTCACCGACATGGACGTGGTCAACCTCGGCCCCAACAGTTGGGGCGAGCCGGTCTGGTTCGACCGCAACGCCTACCAGTGCGACGGCGTCGTCACCGTGTCGCGCGTCAAGCCGCACACCGACTTCCGGGGTGCTTACGAGAGCGGCATCGTCAAGATGCTCGCCATCGGCTTCGGCAAGCGCCACGGGGCCGACGCGCACCACAACTACGGCACGCGCGGCCTGCGCGACATGATCCCCGAGTCGGCCAAGGTCATCATCGACAAAGCACCCATCCTGGCCGGCTTGGCAGTGCTGGAGAACGCGCGCGAGGAGACCGCGCGCGTCGAGGTCGTCCCCGCCGACGCCATCCTGGCGCGCGAGCCGGCGCTCCTCGTCGAGGCCAAGGAACTGCTCGGCAGGCTGCCGTTCGCCAAGATCGACGCGCTGCTCGTGTGCGAGTGCGGCAAGAACTACTCGGGCGCCGGCATCGACCCCAACGTCGTCGGCCGCATGCTGATCGAGGCCAGCCCCGAGATGGAGTCGAACCGCCCGCGCGTGGTGCGCATGGCGTGCCTCGACATCTCGCCCGAGAGTAACGGCAACGGCACCGGCATCGGCATCGCCGACCTCACCACCGCGCGGGCGATTGCCGCGATCGACCCGCTGCCCTTTCGGATGAACAACCTGACCGCGCGCTTCCTGTGGCGCTCCAAGCTGCCGCTGAGCTTCGACACCGACCGCGAAGTCATCGAATCCATGCTCACGACGTGCTGGCAGCCGCGTTTGGAGTTAGTGCGGGCGTGCGTGATCCCGAACACGCTGGAAGTGGCCGAGGTGTGGGTCACGGGACCGCTGGCCGACGAGGCGCGTGCGATGCCGGACTGCGAGGTCGGCGCGGCCGGCGTGGATTGGCCGTTCACCGCCGGGGGGCGGCTGGACGCGGCGGGGCTGTTCCCGCACGCGCTGTGCGGGCGGCGGGGCAACTAACGGGGGGCGGACCATGCTCGCGTCGATGCTAGTCGGGTTCGCGCTCTCGGCGGCGCCCGCACTGCGGGTACCGCTGTTCACCCCCGAGCCGCCGGCGGGGCTGGTGGCCGCGCCGCGCGACGCCGCGGTGCCGCCCTCACCGCCGGAGGTCGTGCTGCCCAAGCCGGACCCGAAGAACCCGCCGGAGTACCTGCCCGAGATGCCGCCGCGCAAGCCGTCGCGGGTGTTGGGCGACTTGCGCTGGTACACCCGGCACTGGCCGCATGCGCTGGCCGCGTCGCCCGACGGCAAGCTGGTGGCGTGCGACGCGGGCCGCTCGGCGACCTCGGCCGTGAAACTCCTCGCCTTCGGGGTGTCCGGCGGCCATTACACCACCACCGGAATGCGGCTGTTCGACGCCCGCACCGGGCACCAAGTCGCCGAACTGTTCGGCCCCCCGTGCGACGCCGTCGCGCTCCGCTTCTCGCCGGACTCGGCCCGGCTCTACTCCGGTCGCAACCCGCTGAGCGTGTACGACATGCCGACCCGCAGGCACCTGATCGCCCTGCCGGCGCGCGACTGGAGCCTGAGCGGCGACGGCCGACTACTGGCTACGCTCGAGCGAGAGTTGAAGCCCGAGTACCCTGGTAAGCCGACGTTCGACATCGAGTACGAACACCATCGCTCAGTGGTGCGACTGCGCGACACGGCCACCTGGGCCGAACTCGCGGCGTTCGCGGTCAACACCCCGCGCAACCCCGGCAGCCTCGCCCTCAGCCCCGACGGCAACGTCGTCGCCCTCGGCTGCGACGACGGCACCGTGCGGACCTGGGACCGCCGCGCCGGGCGCGAGCTGACTCGGCTGGGTGACTTGGCGCGCGTGTTCGACCCGGCCAAAGGACGCCCGGACTACCGGCCGTGCGTAGCCCGCCTCGCGTTCGACCCGACCGGCGCCCGGCTCGCGGCCATGGGGGGGCCGGGTTCACGTGGGCTGTTGGGGCGGGCGCGGGGGCCGCACCAACTTGCGGTGTGGGACTGGTCCGCCGGCACCCCGACGGTGCGCCGCACCCTCGACGGCTCCGGCGGCACCCTGTTGTTCTCGCCGGACGGCACGCGCGTGGTCGCCGGCGACAGCTACGTTACGTCGGTCTACGACGCGACGACGGGCGAGGCCGTGGCCGCAGTCAACCAGGACAAGCACAAGCGCGTCATTCGCTACGCGGCATTTGCCGCCGGCGGCAAGTCGCTCTATGTGTCGTCCTACACCGCGCACCTCGGGGCGGTGACGTTCCCCTGGCTCGACCCGATGCCCATTTGCGACCCGCCGCCGGCCGAAGCCCCGGTGCCGCTGCCGTTCGCCACGGACGGGGCGCTGCCGCCGGAGCGCGCCGAGGAGGGCGCCCTGATCCCCTGGGGCGGGCTGGTGCGCACGATCCCCAAACCCTACGGCGGCGCCCCGCTCGGCTTCGGGCAGTACGACGACGCCGACGAACTGGTGCGCGTCTACGAGAAGGGCTGCTTGGGCAGCTTCGCCGTCTCCCCCGGCGGGGCGGTGCTGGCGACCCACACCCAGAGCGGCGGCTCCGGCGGCTTCAACCTCACCGGCGACAACATCGTGAAACTGTATAACCTGCGCACCGGCGCCGAACTCGGCGCCCTCAAGGCGTCCCCCAGGGCCACCGGCGTCATGCGATTCTCCCCCGACGGCAAGCGCCTCGCCCTCACCCACGCGGACGGCCTCGTGCGAGTCTTCGACGCGGCCACGCTCAAACCCCTCATGGCCCTCGACCGCGACGACCACCCCGTCGCCGGCCTCACATGGTCCAAGGACGGCCGCTACCTCGTCGGCGGGCACGACCAGTCGATGGCGCTGGTGGTGTGGGACACCGCCGACGCACCGAAGCCCTAGCCGCTACTTCGCCCCGCTCTTCAGCCGCGCCTCGATCAGGCACGCCTGGCGGTTCGCTTGATCCCGCAGCACGCGCACGCCGGAGCGCTCCGAGAGGGCCAGCAACTCCTGTCGGCCCGCCTCGCCGCCGGATTGGCCGAGGATGTCCGCGGCGGTCATGGCCAGCAGCCAGTCGTCCTGGCGCAACAGCGGCGTGACGGCGGGGTCCACGGCCGACGCGGGGAACTGCACCAGTGCCGCCCGCGCGGCCGACTCGTCGTTGCGGTTGCTTAAGCGCGCCGCGAGCGCCTGGGCGATCCCCGCGTCGGGATACTGCGCGGCGAGTTCGAGGCCCGTGCGGCGCTCGGAGTAATCGTCCGAGCGCAGCGCGGCTAGCACCAGGTCGCGCGCCGGGGCGCCGGGCCACGCCGAGAGAGTCCGCAGCGACTGGCTGCGCACCTCGCCGCGCGGGGACTTCGCCGCCAACTCGCACACCTCCGAAAGTGCCTCGGCCCGCTGCTCGTCGCTCAGGAGTAGCCGCGAGCGGGGGCGGGCGAGTTCCACGAGTGAATCGAGCTGCGCGTCGGGCGACTTGCCCAGCAGTTTGGAGCGGGCGGGGACTGCGGGCGCCCCCGGCCCCTGGGCGTCCGCGGCTTCGTCGGCTGCGTCGAGGTTCTGGATCGCCGCGATCGAGGGCCGCAGCGCGTCGGCCAGGGCCGGCCCCGCCGCCGCGAGGGTCGCCAGGGCCACGCCGCTCACCACGAAGCGCAGGGGGCCGTGGTCCCCGCCCTGCCCCGGCTGGCAGAGCCGCCAGAGTGTCACCGGCGGCACCAGCGCGAGCGCCCCCCGCCGCCAGTCCGAACGCCCCGCGCGGTGGACCGCCCACCCGACCCCCGCCGCGGCCATCAGCCCGCCCAGCAGGTAGACGAACGCCAGCCAACTCGGCTGCAGCGCCACGGCCGCGACCCAAATCGACACGCCCAGGCCCGTGCCGCCCAGCCACGCGGCCGTGGCCGGGGCGAGGTCCATCTCCGGCTCGGGCGGCGGCTTCATGCGCATCGTCAGCGACCCGACCAACTCGGCCGCGAGATCGACCGCGTCGTTGCCGGTCGGGCTGAAGTTCACCATACCCGAGTCCGAGGCACGCGGGATGCCCGGCGTGCGGCGCAGACTCGGCAGCGGCGCGGGGGCCGGGGGTGCGGCCACTGGCGGCGCGGGGGCGTGCCACGGCCGCGGCGGGGTGAACGCCGACAGTTCGGGTTCCTCGGTGTCCTGCGCCAACTCGATCACCCCGCGCGGGGGGGCGAGGCGCGGGTCGTAGTCGAGGTCAACGACGCCCGCGAAGTCCGGGTGCGGCCCCAAGTCGTCGAGGTCGAAGTCCGGCTTGGAGCCGGGGTTGCGGGGCGGCTGGCTCACGGTCGCGGTCCCACTTGTGCTGGCGTCGGGGCGGTTCGTCGCCGAAGCTTAGAACCCGATCAGTCCCCGTGCAACTTTCGCAGCCGGGGCGAAAGCCGGGCGATCCAGTGCGCCCGCTCGAACTCCCGCAGCCAGTCCCCGGCGACGGTCCCCTCCCCGACGCCCCACGGCGTGGGTGCGGCCGACTGTCCCGCCTTGCGGTACTGGGTCAGCGTCTTCTCGCCGTAGCGGCTGATTTCGTGGCCGTCCTCGCTGAAGAACACCACCGCCGGCACGCGGTGCCCGCCGTTGATGGCTAGCTCCGCGGCCACGGCGGGGTCGGCGTCGCGGTCGAAGTAGCGGACTTTCAGACACGGCGCGAGTTCGGCGAAGCGCTCGAAGATCGGGCACTGGCTCGAACAGTCGCCGCACCACGCCCCGGCCAGCACGAACACGTGCAACTCGCGCGTGAACGTCTTCACGGCTGACTCGTGATCGGCACTCAGGGCAACAGACTGTCGCGCGGCAGCCCAGCGCGCCGCGTCGTTGCCGACGCCGTACTCGGCGAGGAACCGGTCGAGAGTGTGGGCCTGCTCGAAGTAGCGGTGGGCCAGCATGGGGGCATCCAATAACAGTGGCGATTCGGTTCCCGGCGAGCCGAGGGGCGTCAGCCCCCGGATACCGGCCGAGTAGAAGAAGGCAGTTACCCGTTTGGCAGCCTTCTTCTACTCGGCCGGTATCCGGGGGCTGACGCCCCTCGGCTCGCCGGGAAGAGTCATCCTCCATCATTAGCCCAGTTCCGCGCGCAAAAGCAAGCCGGCCGAGGTCTCCCCCGGCCGGCTCGCTTGTCACCTGTCAGTCGCTCGCGGTCGGAACTAGCGGGCGGCCTTCTTGCGGCGGTAGATGCCGACGGCCGGGAGGGCCAGGGCCAAGAGCGCAACGGCCGGGGGGGCCGGGACGGCGGGGGGGGCGGGGTTGAGCACGCGGACTTGCGACAGGGTCACGTCGGCCGACTCGGCGCTGGCGCCGGTGACGGCGTTGCGGTTGATCAAGAGTTCGATGCTGGTGATGTTGGCGAAGTTGATGCCGAAGCTCGAGATCGGCAGGGTGAACGTCCCCACGCTGGAGCTGGTCACGCTGCCGACCTGGGTGCCGGTCTTGGTGCCGTCGCTGATGCGCACCGAGAACGGGGTGTTCACGTCGGCGCTGGGGATGTCGAACTGCACGGCCGAGCCAGCGGTCGAGAGGTTCAGCGGGGCGGCGTAGGTGTACAGCAGGCTGGCGAAGGCGGTGGCCCCGGCGTTGGTGCTCATCACGAAGCGCCCGCCGACGGTGGTCGTGCCGAAGACGCCGTTGGTCGCCCCAGAGGTGCCGAAAACGTTGGCGGTCTGGGTCACGGTGATCTGGCGCGTCACGCCGCCGCCGAGGCTGGTCGTGTTGCTGAACGTGCTGCCGACCGCGCCGGCGAGCGAGTAGCTCTGCGCCGGGCTGGGCGCGGTGAAGTTGTCGATGGTGAAGTCGGCCTTGGCCGACCCGGCGACTCCGAGGGCGGCAATAGCAACCGCCAGCATACGCTTCAGCATGAAAACACTCCGTTGAGGGCAAGGTACGGGCCAAATCCGATCGGCGAGCCGCCAGAGTTCTGACGCGGGCCGAAGAACTCTCGCGGCGGGCGAAAGTCGGACCATCCGATCCGGGGTAGATTACCAACCCGCCACCGGGGGGGCAACTCGGATTGGTCCGAGTTCAGCGAATCCGCCGAATGTTCAGGCTCGGCCGCACGCTTTTAGCACACCCCGCGGGGCGAAATGGGTTGACACGCTGCGTTTCGAAGAGTTCGGCACAACCGGCCTGTGGCTCGTGACTTATGGCGAGGGCGAGCGTGTGATCGTCTTCGCCAGCTTGCCCAGTCGCCCCCGACTGTTAAGCGCGGTTAGCGCCGGGACTTTCTCCCGCCGCGATTATTTTGCGGCCCCGGTCGGTGCGGCGGGCGCGGTCAAGTGCGCTTCGATCTCACCCATCGCCGCGAACGCGAACGCCCCGGCCCCGGTGTGCGTAGCGTCGTACCAGACGATTTTCGGCCGGCCCGTCGCCTCCCAGAGCCGCGTGAGCGCCTGCGGCGGCACGACATCATCCCGGCTCGCGCCGATCAGGAGGAGGTGTTTGGCCCTCAACTGCTCGGCATAGGTCAGCGGGTCGGCGGGGGCGATCACGGGGCGCAAGCTGTCCGGCGTCACGCCCACGAGTGCCAGCAGCGGCAGCACCCCGGCGACCTTGGGGTACGCGGCGAACGCATCGACCAGTCCGCCGCCGCCCAACAGCAGGCAGACGCGCGACACGCCCGGCTCGCACGCGGCCGTGACGCCGCCGACGAAACTGCCCAGGCTGGTGCCGACCACGGCCACGCGCGCCGGATCGACCCCCGGTAACCCCGCGAGCCATTGCAGGCCACGCCGGCCGTCGAGTACCCCTTGCCTGACGTTTTCGAGCGACTGCGCGATGTCGGGGCTGATGAACCTCATCCGCGGGGCCGGCGGACTCGGCGGGCGCCGCTCGCCGTAGTACGGGAGCGTGACGCACAGGCACGCCACGCCGCGCGACGCCAGCCACGCGGCCTGGCCGCGCGACACCACGCCGGCGCCGTCGAGGATGTCGAACACTGCCGCTGCGGGGACACGCGCGCTCGGGGAGGCGCGTTTGGGCCAGAAGAGTTCGGCGCGGACGGTATTGTTCTCGGCGTGCGCGGTCACGGCGACCGAAGGGAACGTCACCTTGAACACGACCACGCCGCTGGCCGGGAGTTCGCCGGACTGGTGCACCGCCACTTCGAACGGCCCGGCGGGGAGGCGGTAGCGCTCGGGTACGGTGGGCGGGTCGGCGGGGGACACCACACGGTCGGTGCGGCCGGCGCCGCCGGCGACGGGGAGGAGGGTGGCCAGCATCGTCGCCCAGGCGGCAGTGCCCATTTCGCTTCCTTCGGTCATGATCGCTTCCAAGACCCAGGGCGTTGCCCTGGGCTGACCACCGCCGGCCCTACAGGCCGGAAGAAGTTGTAGGCCGGCCGTCTCGCACCCTGAAGGGGTGCCGATGGTCAGCCCAGGGCAACGCCCTGGGTCTTGGGTCTCGGCACCGCCGGTGGCCCAGTACCAGGAACCCGCCCCCCTCACGCCGCCTTTGCCCGCCGCCAGCGCCGCATGCCGCGCACCAACTCGCCGCCCCAGAGCACGACCGACGTGGCAATAATCATCGCCAGCCAATCGCCCAGACTGAGAGGCACCGTGCGGAACACCGCGCCGCCGAACTGCACGAGCGCGATCTGACCGAGCAAAATCAGCGCCGCGATCGCCAGGAACGCCGGGCTACGGGCCAACCCCACCAGGGCCGAGCGCTTCGTGTTAAACACCCTGGCGTTGAACAGGTTCCAGAACTGCAAGAGCACGAACACGCTGAAGAAAATCGTCAGCCCTCGCAGTTGCCCTGGGTCGATCTCGCCGGACTCGCCGGCCTTCACGTCCACCCCGAGCACCAGCAGTAGGCCGAGCAGCACCGCCAGGAACAGCCCGCCGACGCCGAAGATGAAGCGCGCCATCACCGGCGTGACGATGAACTCGTCGGGACGGCGCGGGGGCCGGTCGAGCACCGCGCGGCTCGGCGGCTCGGTGGCGAGCGCCAGGGCGGCGAAGGTGTCCATGATCAGGTTCACCCACAGCATCTGCAAAACGGTCAGCGGCAGTTCGACGCCGAACACCGGCCCCAACAGCGCGATACCGAGGGCGGCGACGTTGATGGTGAGTTGGAACACGATGAAGCGCTGGATGTTCTCGTACAGCCCGCGGCCCCACTTCACCGCCGTGACGATGCTCTGGAAGCTGTCGTCGAGCAGCACCACGTCGGCCGCCTCGCGCGCCGCGGCGGTGCCGCTCAGGCCCATCGCCAGCCCCACCTTGGCGTGGTTGAGCGCCGGCGCGTCGTTGGTGCCGTCGCCCGTGACGGCCACCACCTCGCGCTGGTCTTGCAGCAGCCGCACCAAGCGGAGCTTATCCAAGGGTCGGGCGCGGGCGAGAATCTGGAGCTTGCGCGCGGCCACAGCGGCGTCGGCGTCGCTCAGGGCGGCGAACTCGGGGCCGGTGAGTTCCGCCCCGTCGGCGATCAGCGCCCCGGCTGGCGCCGTCAGCAGGCCGATCTGCCGGCCGATCTCGCGCGCGGTCAGGGGCGTGTCGCCGG
>CAXTPM010000140.1:0-2535 GCA_964245865.1 uncultured Fimbriiglobus sp.
ACTTGGACGAGGTAGGATGCGTGCGCTGCCGGGCCAACCGCGACGACCTCGAACAGCTCGCCGAGGAGCCGACCGGCACGCGCGCCGCGCGCCGGCAGCGCATCGTCGAGAGCAGCGCGGGCGTCCTGCCGCGCGCGGCCGGGAAGCCTCGGGGCTAGCTCGGCTTGCCCCCGGCCGGGATCGCGCGGTATACCCGCCCCCGCTCCCGCGCGCCCAATCCCGAAGCGCGGGGCCAGAGGGGTCGCCATGCACGTCGCGGTTCGGCACACGCTCGCCCTCTCACTCGTCGCCGCGACCGCCGCAGGGCTGCGGGCGCAAGCCCCGGTGATGCCCTCAATGCCCGTCGCGCCGCCGCCGCCGCCGAGTTTCCCGGCCCCGGCGCCGCTCACCGTCACGCCCGCCGAAATCGCCCCCGTGCAGCCGGCCGGGGCGCTCGCGCCGGCGCAAGCCACCGTGCAAGTCCAGACCGTCGCGACCATCGGGTCGAAGACCGTGATTACCAACGAGGAGGTCTGGCACCTCGTGCGCCAGCGCCTGCAAGACCCCCGCGCCACCGCCGGGCTGAGTCCCGACGAGCAGAAGGCCAGGGAGCGCCAGATTTTCGACGAGCAGTTGCGCATGCTCATCGAGCGCGAACTGATCCTGGACGACTTCATCCCGCGCATCAAAAAGAACAGCGAGCGCAGCTACGACGAGCTGTTCGCGGCGGCGAAGCGTGAGGCGCAGAGGAACTTCGACAAGTACAAGAAGGTCGCCAGCATCCCCGACGAAGACACCATGGTCAAGATGCTCCAGGCGCAGGGCATCAACTACCACCTACTGCTGCGGCAACTGACGCGCGACGTGATGCTGCGCTTCTGCCTCGAAAACGTGCTCAAAGACCAGGGGAAAGTAATTACGCTCCGGCAGATCGAGACCTACTACGCCGAGCACCCCAAGGACTTCGCCACCGAAGATCAGATCGTCTGGCTCGACCTGTTCGTCAGCCACTCCCGCTTCCGCACGCCCGACGAGACCAAGCAGTACGCCGAGTGGCTCTTGAAGCAAGCCCAGGGCGGCGCGGACTTCGCCAAACTCATCGACCAGTACGGCCACGGCGACAGCAAGCTGCGCGGCGGGGCGGGCATCGGCACCGCGCCGGACACCATCCGCCCCGTGGAGTTGGCCCAGTCCGTCGCGGCGCTGAAGCCCGGCGCCCCCAGCGGCCTGCTACCGACCGAGACCGGCATCCACATCGTCAAAGTCACCGAGCGCGAGTACGCCGGGGTGATGCCGTTCAGCGAGAAGGTGCAGGAGGCGATCCGCGCCAAGATCACCTACGACTTGCGCGAGGCCGAGCGGCAGCGCCTCGTCCAGAGCCTGTGGCGCAAGACGAACGTGGTGGTGACGGGCAAGCGGTAGTTCGAACGCGGAGGTCGGATCGCGGATCGCGGAACGGCAGAGAGGAGAGCGAAAGCCCGTCGCCGACGGCGCGGACTCTCGCCCACGCATCAGTTCCGCGCTGTCGCCGACGGCGGGCCTTCGGGGCCGGTTCTGCTCGCCAGCCCGTGCCGGGCGGAGGGGCCGAGGCGCCAAGAATTCGTAGGGGGGTGGGGCCGGGCGCCCCTCTGGACTAGTCGCCCCGCGCGAGCGCCTCGGCGAACGGCCGGCTCGCGCTGGAGAGCGTGAGGAACTTCCGGTTCCCGCCCGTCGGGCGCGTCGCGGCCGCAGACCGACGGCAGCGACCCGTCGGCAATGCGGTCGCGCGGCACCTTCACCGTCGGCATCGGTCCTTCTCCAAGGTTCCGGGCGCGCTGCCGGGCGGTCGGGGCGAAAGGCTCCGACCGCCCGGCACCACTGACCCGCCGCGTTCGCCGTTAGACATCCAGCTTCCAGGGGGCACGCATCTCGCGGCCGATCCGCTTGTTGGCCTCCTCGGCGTTCGCGCCGGTGAAGCGGCTCTGCTTCGCGTCCCAGGTGAGCTTCTTGCCGACGCCCAGTTGCAGGGCGATCACGCCGAGGTGGCAGACGATCACCGAGCCGCCGCCGACGATTTCGTCGCAGATCGGCTTCTCGCGCGATTGGACGCAGTCGAGGAAGTTGGCGACTTGGTTGGTGGGGCGCGACGGGTAGACCAGCGGGTCGTCCTTGCCGAGCTTCTCGGAGAGGATTTTCGCGTCGCTGGCGAGAATCTGCCCGCGATCGACGAAGATCGTGCCGGTCTCGCCGACGAACAACACACCGTTCGCCCCGCCGGAGAGCTTCTCGGCCGGGGTCTCGGTGTAGCCGTCGATCGGCTTGCCGTCCTTGTCGCGGTTGCGCTTGCGCTCGGTGATCGGCTTGCCGTCGGCCTTCACCAGCCCCTTCACGTCGGTGCCGCGCCCGTCCATGGCGATGACTTCGGTGCCGTTGGCGTAGGTGTACTTCACCTTGAACGTCGGGTGGCAGTTGTAGCCGTCCTTGCCGTGATACGGCTCGGCCGCGTCGGTGCATTCGACCGAGACGGGGCCGCTGCCGTCCATGCCGAGCGCCCACTGGGCGATGTCGAGGTGGTGC
>CAXTPM010000140.1:2545-10316 GCA_964245865.1 uncultured Fimbriiglobus sp.
CCAGCCGGGCGCCGTCGGCGTACTCGTAGTCGACGGCGAAGTGGTGGTGGCAGTTGTAGCTGTTCGGATCCTTGGGCAGGTCCGAGCCGACGGCGGTGACGGCCACCGGGCCGGTGTCGTCCTTGCCCAGGCCCCACTGGGCGATGTCGTTGTGGTGCGCGCCCCAGTCGGTCATCTTGCCGCCGCTGTACTCGTACCACCAGCGGAACTCGTAGTGGCAGTTGGTCTTGCCGTAGCGCCCCTCCTTGACGTTGGAGGTGCGGTACGGGACTGCGGGGGTCGGCCCGAGCCACATGTCCCAGTTCAAGCCTTCGGGCACCGGCACCTCGGGGAGCGCCCGCCCCTTCTCGACGCTGCCGATGCGGCACTCGATGGTCTTGACCTTGCCGATCCGCCCGGCCCGCACTAACTCGACCGCGAGGCGGAACTGCTGCATCTCGGTGCGCTGCTGGCTCCCGGTCTGGAGCACCTTGCCGGTTTCTTTGACGACTTTCTGCAGCGCGAGCGCCTCCTGGATGGTGAGCGTCAGCGGCTTCTCGCAGTAGACATCCTTCCCGCTGCGCAGCGCCTGGATGGCGGCGAGGGCGTGCCAGTGGTCCGGGGTGGCGACGACCACGACATCGAGCGTCTTGTCGTCGGTCAGGCGGCGGAAGTCGTCGTACTCCTTCGCCTCGAACCCGTCCCTCTTGAAGTCGGCGGCCGCGCGCTTCAGGTGCGGGGCGTCCACGTCGCACACGGCGGCGTTGTAGACGTTCTTGTTCCGCTTGGCTGAGTTGTAGATGTCGCGCGCGCGCGACGCCGGGCTGCCGATGCCGATGTAGCCGAAGTTGATCTTGTCGTTGGCGCCGAAGGGCTTCTCGCGCGCGGTGCGGACGGCCTCCTCGGCGCCGTGCAACTGCCGCGCGTACCAGAGTGGGAAGCCGGCGGCGGTCAGCGCGCCGACGGAGCGCGTCATGAAGCCGCGGCGGGAGAGGTTGCCTCGTTCCAGCATGGGGGGCATTCCTGCGAAAAGTGGGGGAGGGCAATCGGGCAGGGGGGACTCGGCTAGTGTACCAGGCGCGGAGTGCAAAGTGCAGAGTGCAAAATGCAAAGTGATGGCCGAAAGCCCGCCGTCCGCGACGGCGCGGAATCTTTCACGGGTAGAGAGTCCGCGCCGTCGCGGACGGCGGGCTTTCGGCCCCCCGCTTTACTCCCCCCGCGCGTTGAACTCCAACTTCCACTTCTGCGCCCCGTCGCGGCTCTGGCACCACAACTCGAGTTGGCCGACTTCGGTGACTTTGGTGTGCAGATGCACCCGCACCAGCCCGCGCGCCCCGGCGTCGCCGTCGAGCGTGGTGCTCACCGGCGCGAGTTCTTCGATGTCGGGTTGCCAGTCCTCGACCACCGTGCCGGGCGGGTCGTCGCGGCGGGTGCTCGAACCCAGGAAGCGGAACTCGGCCGGGTCGCCGACGCGCAGGCCGAACTCGGTCGCGGGCACATCGACTTCGGTGCCTTCCTCCATGCCGAACGGGGCCACGCACAGTGCCTTGATGGGGGGGGCCATCCCCGGCACGGCGGGCGCGGCGACGGCCACACCCACGTAGTAGGCCCGCGCGGTGCCGCCCCGGATGCGCACGCCCTTGCCCCGGCGCACGAGGCCGTAGTAGGCCGCGCCCCGCGCCACGGCCTGGTCGAGATCGACGCCGGCGAGTGCGCGCACCGCACCGCCGCCGTTCGAGGTGGCCCAGCCGTTCAGCACATCCAGGAGGCGATCGCGCATCGCGTCGGCCTTGAACACGCCGCCGTTGAACAGTACCGCCGTGGGCAGCGCCATGGCGCGGCCCTTGGTCGCACCCGTCTGCCGGGCCAGGAAGTGCGCGAGGTGCCGGGTGATCGCCGCGTCGGCGACGTAGGGCAGCCCGAGTTCCTGGAACCCCCCGACCCGCGCCCGCGCCGGCTTCGCATTCGCCTCGCACACGGGGAAGAAGCCGTCCACCAGCACGCGCTCGACTTCACTGCGCGTGAGGTCGTGGCGGATCGAACTGGCCACCACCGAGCGCCCCTTGCCGAGCAGCGTCACGGGGGCGCTCTCCAGTTTCGCATCGGCGAGCAACTGTTCCTTGGCCTGGCGCGCGGCATACGTCAGTTGCGGCATCTGCGCGACATCGACCTTGGTGCCCCGCTCGCCCATCGCCGCCGCGACGAAGTGGGCGAGTGCGAGGTCCATGTTGTCGCCGCCGAGCAGGAGGTGGTCGCCGACCGCCACCCGCGTGAGGGACAGGCTGCCGCGCTCCTCACCGACTTCGATCAGGGTGAAGTCGCTCGTCCCCCCGCCAACATCCGCGACGAGTACCAAATCGCCCACACTCACCGAGTCGCGCCAGGCGTCGCCCAGGCTGTCGAGCCACGCATAGAACGCCGCCTGGGGTTCTTCGAGCAGCGTGACTTGCTCGTACCCGGCCAGGCGCGCGGCCTCGATGGTGAGGTCGCGCGCCGCCGCGTCGAAGCTCGCCGGCACGGTCAGGATCACGTCCTGCACTTCCAGCCGGTGTTCCGGCACGTCGCGGGCGTTGGCCGCGTTCCAGGCTTCGGCGAGGTGCCGCAGGTAGCGCCCGCACGCTTCGAGCGGCGACATGCGCCGGTCCTCACTCGTGGCGCGGAACGGCAGCACCGCCTCGCGCGGGTCGATGCCGGCGTGGCCGAGCCACGACTTCGCGCTCGCCACCAGGCGCGTGGGCACCTTCGAGCCGAAGTTCCGCGCGAACTCGCCGACCGCATAATCCCGCTCGGCGTCCCACGGCAACTTCAGCGCCCCCGCCGGCTGCTCGCCCGGCCCCGGCAGGTACAAAAACGACGGCAACAAGGATCGCGCCTCGACCGACCCCGCCCCCACGACTTGCGGCACCGCGAACGGCCTGGCGCGCGCGTCGGCGCCGAGGTTGGCGTCGATGCTAGCCAGCGCGCAGTTGGTGGTGCCGAGGTCGAGGCCGACGACGTAGCGGCTAGTCGGGGTCATGGCGGTGGCCTGCGATGGTGGGGCGATGCTAATAGTTTAGCACGGGCGACAAAAGGCGCGGGCGAAAGCCCGCCGCCCGCGACGGCGCGGAATTCTGGGGCGGCAGTAGATTCCGCGCCGTCGCGGGCGGCGGGCCTTCCTATTGTTCACTCCGCACTCCCCACTCCCCACTCCGGTCCCCCATGTACCTCGGCTACGTCATCCTTTATGTGCAGAACGTCGCCGGCATCACGGCCTTCTACGAGGCGGCGTTCGGCCTGCGCGTGAAGATGGTCCACCCGAGCGGGGAGTACGCCGAACTCGACACCGGCGGCACCACCCTGGCGTTCGCCTCGCACCAACTCGCCGGCACCAACGGCACGCCCTTTGCGCCGATGCCCCCCAACGGCCCCGCGCCGGCGATGGAAGTGGCCCTCGTGACCGGCGACGTGCCGCTCGCATTCCAGCGCGCCGTCGCGGCCGGGGCAGTCCCCGTGGTGCCGCCGCACCCCAAGCCCTGGGGGCAAATCGTGAGCTACGTGCGCGACCCCGAGGGGTTCCTGGTCGAACTCTGCACGGCGGTGCACCCGTGACCAAGCCCGACTACGGCCAGGACGCGCCGGGACTGGTGCGGGCCTTCGTCGGCGCGTCATCGGCGCTGGGCTGCGCGTGGCTGCTGCTCTTCCTGTTCGCCGCCGGCACCGCGTGGGGTATTGCCCTCACCGCGCTCGCGGCCGTGGGCACCCTGTACTTCTCCGGCATGGGCGCGCTGATGATCGCCTGGAGCCGCGTAGTCAAGGTGCGCGGCCGCGACAAGTTGCTCGACGCGATCTCGTGGACCGGCCACGAAACCGTGCTCGATGTCGGCTGCGGGCGCGGCCTGTTGCTGGTGGGCGCCGCGAAGCGCCTGACCACCGGCCGCGCCACGGGGCTGGACCTCTGGAGCCAGGCCGACCAGGGGTCGAACTCGCCCGATGCGACCATCGAGAACGCCCGCCGGGAGGGCGTGGCCGAGCGCGTCGAGGTCGTCACCGGCGACATGCGCGAGCTGCCGTTCGCGGAGGAAAAGTTCGACGTGATTGTGAGCCACTGGGCCGTGCATAACGTGCCGACGCCCGCGGGCCGCGCTCAGGCGCTCGCCGAGATGGAGCGCGTGCTGAAGCCCGGCGGATACGCCGTGATCGCGGATATTCAGTTCGAGGCTGAGTACCGCGGCCGGTTGCTCGCGCTGGGCTTCCGGCCGGTCGTCGCTACCCACTCGGCGCCGGTAGCGAACCTGCTAGCGCTGGTGAGCTTCGGCTCGTTCCGCCCAACCGCACTCGTCGCGCGAAAGTCCGGCGCCTGAGCCGCAGTTCGTACACTAGCCGCATGGCCAAACCGCTCCGACTCGCCGCCGTCTCGCTGTGCGCGCTCGCCGCGCTTCTGCTGGCCACCTACCCGTTCGTCCCGCCGGAAACCGCGGCGTGGCTCTTGTACGCCGCGGTCGCGGCGCTTGCTGGGGCGGTCGCGTGCCTGACGCTGATCGTGGCGCGCTTACTCGACTTACTCGCGCGCCAGGCGGCACTGATGGAGCGCGCCAAGGCCCGGCGGGGGGCGAGTGCGGACCCGCCCGAATCGCGCCCGGCCTGAGTGGCGGAAACTCTGGCGCGCGACATCGTGGCGGTGTTGGGAATCGCGCGCCCGCCGCCCCGGCGTACTCTATAATCCGGACACTCCCATCCCGTACTCGCCCGGCCAGGCCGGGTCCGCGAGTTGACCGATGCCGCACGAAGACGCCGACCTGACCGGCTCGCCGCCCGAGCGGGTGTCGCTGACCCTGTTGGAAGGGCTGCTCGGCTCGCTCAACGCCGCCGCCGACCCGGCCGAGTCGGTCGCCGCCGCCGTCGAGGCCGTGCGCACCGGCGTCGGGGCCGACGCCGCGTTCTGGCACTCTCGCACCCCGGCCCAGTTGCCGCGCGTGCGCGGCGAGACGAGCTTCACCCCGGAGCAGTGCGCGCAGTTCGCCCGCAAGCTGCTCGCGGCGGTCCCGGCGGCGGCGACCGAGACCGAGTTCCGCTGGCTCAAGCCCGAGCGCGACGCCGGCGACGGCCAGCCGACCGCCGCGGTGGTCGCCCGCGCCGGCCCCGGCGGCGGGTGCGTCGTGGCGCTCTCGTTCCAGCCCGGCAAGCGCTTCACCAGCCAGGACGAGGCTGTCGCGCGCGTGGCGCTCAAGATGCTCATCGGCTTCCGCGCCCGCGCCCACGCCGCCACCAAAACGCTCCTCAACGGCCTCATCCACACCCTCACCGCGATTCTGGACGCCAAAGACCCCTACACCGCCGGGCACTCCGAGCGGGTCGCGCGCATCGCCGCGCTCATCGGCGCCCAACTCGGGCTGCCCCCCGCCGCGGCCGCGGACCTGTTCCTCGCGGGCCTCCTGCACGACATCGGCAAGATCGGCACGCGCGACGAGGTGCTCTTGAAGCAGGGCAAGCTCACCGACGCGGAGTACGAGGAGATCAAGGCCCACCCTGTGGTGGGGGACCACATCGTCGGCACCATCGAGCCGTTCCGCCGCCTGCGCCCCGCAGTCCGGCACCACCACGAGCGCTACGACGGCTCCGGCTACCCGGACAAACTGGCCGGCGAGGCGATCCCCTTCGCCGGCCGCGTGCTGGCCGTGGCCGACGCCCTGGACGCCATGATGTCGCCCCGCCGCTACCGCCCCGCGAAGTCGCCCCCGGAGATCGACGCGATCCTGAGGCGCGAGAGCGGCCGGCAGTTCGACCCCGCCGTGGTCGAGGCGTTCCTGGCGATCCGCAACCAGATTTACCCGCCGATCTTCCAGAAGGGGATCGGCGAGTCCGCCTACCACGCCATCGACGAGATCATTGACAACGCGCCGACGCACCTGCTGCGCCCGCTCCCGCCGCCGGCGGGCGGCGGCTGACACCCCCGCTCGGAAGACACCCGGAGCCTCCGCCATCGCCAAAATCCTATTCCTCCACGGCTGGCACTCCGCGCCCGGCGGGGTCAAGCCGACCTCGCTCGCGGCGCGCGGCCACGCCGTGCTGAACCCGGCGCTGCCCGACGACGACTTCGCCGAGGCCGTGCGCGTCGCGCAAGCCGAGTTCGACGCCCACCGCCCCGGCGTGGTGGTCGGCAGCAGTCGCGGCGGGGCGGTCGCGCTATCGATTGACAGCGGCGCCGCGCGGCTGGTGCTCGTTTGCCCCGCGTGGCGGAAGTTCGCGCCGTCCGCCGTCGCCAAGCCTGGTACGAGGATTCTGCACAGCCGCGCCGACGACGTGGTGCCGTTCGCCGACTCGGTGGAACTGCTCGCGCGCGGCGGGCTGCCGGCCGACGCGCTCGTGGAAGTCGGGGCCGACCACCGCCTCGCCGACGCCGAGTCGCTCGCCGCGCTGGCCGCGGCGGTCGGGGAGTGACCGCGCGGCCGGCGAATGTTGCGAGAGGGGGCCGCGCTTTTTTGCTCCCCACGCGCCGGCGGTTTACTCTAAGATAACTGCCCCGACTCCCGCCCGCCCTTAGCGGAGTCGGCCCCACCACCCGCCGGCCCCCGGCCCGGTCTCCCAGGGCACGCAATGCTCGAGATTCTGACGCGCCTCTTCGACCCCGGCGGCTTCCCCGCGCGCTGGAAGTGCGGCGTCTGGTCCCCCGAACTCGGCTGGCTCCACATCGCCTCCGACCTCGGGGTCTGGTCCGCCTACACCGCCATCCCGATCGTCCTCGTCTACTTCGCCGCTTGCCGGCGCGACCTGCCGTTCCGCCCGCTCTTTTGGCTGTTCGGCGCGTTCATTCTCCTGTGCGGCACGACGCACCTGATGGAAGCGGTCATCTTCTGGTGGCCCGGCTACCGCCTCGCGGGGGTGCTGAAGTTCTTCACCGCGGTGGTGTCCTGGGCCACCGTCTTCGCGCTCGCCGGCGTCGTGCCGAGGGCATTCGCGCTGCGCGCGCCGGAGGAACTTGAGCGCGAGGTGCTCGCCCGCCGCGCCGCCGAGGCCGAGCTGGTGCGCGCCAACTCGGCCCTCGAAGAGCGCGTGCGCGAGCGCACCGAGGAGTTGCGCGCCGAGCGCGAGCGCTTCCGCACCACCCTGGCGAGCATCGGCGACTCGGTGGTGGCGACCGACCGCGCGGGGCGGGTGACGTTCCTGAACCCCGCCGCGGAGGCCCACACCGGCTGGGAGGCGGACGCGGCACTGGGCCAGCCGGTGGGCGAGGTGCTGACCGTGGTCAGCGAATCGACCCGCCGCTCCGCCTTGACGGCGACGATGCGCGCCTTGACCGATTCCGTCGTGCCGCCGAGTTTGCACGACGCTGTCTTGATCTCCAAGAACGGCGCCCGCCGCCCCATCGACTCCTCGGCCGCGCCGATCGCGGACGGCTCCGGCGGCTCGGTGCTGGTGTTCCGCGACGTGACCGAGCGCCGCCGCGCGGAGAGTGCCCTCAAGGAGAGCGAGGCCCGCTTCCGCGCCGTCGCCGACTCCGCGCCCGTACTCATCGCGCTGTTCGGCCCCGGCGCGGCGGGCGAATACTTCAACCGCGGTTGGCTGGACCTCACCGGGCACGCGGCCCCCCCCGAGAACGGCGCCCTCGCCCGCGGCTGGCGCGAGTCGGTCCACCCCACGGACTTGCCGGTATTGCTCGGGCGCCTCGCCGACCTCGAAGCCGGCGGCGAGTGCCCGCAGTTCGAGTTCCGCCTGGTGCGCCCCGGCGGCGAGTGCCGGTGGCTGCTCGGGGCCGGCACCGCCCACCGCGCCGAGTCCGGCGCGTTCCTGTGGTCGATCGTCTCGGCCATCGATG